>JAEXPO010000180.1 GCA_023446675.1 Bacillota bacterium
ATTTTCGGCTTTCCCGCACCTATCCTCCTTGCCCTTTTATTAAACGAGCTGTCCAGCCGGAGATTTAAAAAGTTTGTTCAAACCGTCCTCTACCTGCCTCATTTTATATCCTGGGTAGTCCTTTACGGCATCATCCTGGCCATCCTGTCGCCTCAATACGGGCTCCCCGGAATTTTTTTCGAGCTGTTCAATATCGAGCCGGTGAACATCCTGGCCACCCAGGCCTATTTCCGAGGCATCCTGGTGATATCGGACATATGGAAGGAGGTGGGCTGGGGAACGATTATCTATCTGGCAGCCCTTACGCAAATATCCCCGTCCCTGTATGAAGCGGCTATTATGGACGGCGCAGGCAAGCTAAGACAAATATGGAGCATCACCCTGCCTTCCATCAGCAATGTCATTATAATGCTGCTGATCCTGAGAATTGGGGGCCTCATGAACGCGGGCTTTGAGCAAATTCTGGTTATGCAGAACTCGGCAGTGCGGGAGGTAAGTGAAATTTTTGATACCTTTGTTTTCAAATACGGTTTACAAAAAGGAAATTACAGCTTTGCGACGGCCGTGGGGCTCTTTAATTCCGTAATTGCCCTCATATTAATATCTCTGGCCCAATGGGTAAGCAAGCTGTTTGGCGAGGAGGGGGTCATTTAATATGTTCAGAAGCAGGGGTGAAAAAATCTTTTCCTTCTTCAACTATACTTTCTTTGTGATATTGGGAATTCTTATGCTCTATCCCTTCTGGTACGTCCTGATGTTCTCTCTGAATGATCCCAATTTTGCCTCGGTAAGAAGCATCAATCTTTATCCGGAGCATTTCTCAATGATTACCTACAAATATGTTTTAACCCAGCCCTTTATTTACATTGGATATAAAAATACCATCATTATTACCCTTTTTGGGACGCTTATAAGTATGGCCCTTACCGTAGGCTGCGCCTATCCCCTGTCCAAGGACAGGCTGGTGGGAAGAAGGGGGATTTTTGCGCTTTTCTTCTTTACCATGCTGTTCAGTGGAGGCACCATTCCCACCTATCTTGTGGTGAAGCAGCTTCACATGGTAGACACCCTGTGGGCGCTCATGCTCCCGGGGGCTGTCAGCGTGTACTACATGCTCATTATGATTAAATTCTTCAAGGGCATACCGGCAGAGCTTATTGAATCGGCCAAAATGGACGGAGCGGGGGAATTTTATACCCTGTTCCGTATCGTCCTGCCCCTGTCAGGCGCTGTTACCGCCTCCGTGGGACTTATGTACGCCGTTGGAAAGTGGAATGAGTACCTGTCAGGCGTCATTTATATCAACAGCTTTGAAAAGCAGGTTTTGCAGGTGGCATTAAACGGAATGCTGCGGGGAGGCACGCTTTCGGGGCAGGAGGGACTTATTGAGCTGGATCACTCTCCGGAAAGCGTCAAAATGGCCGCTATCATCGTCAGCGTCATACCCATTCTGATGGTTTACCCATTCCTGCAGAAGTATTTCGTCAAAGGAATGATGCTGGGCGCGGTAAAAGGATGAAGGGCACCGTTTTTATGGCTGTGGGCTGTAGCCTTAAAAAATTCAAAGGAAAGGGGGGAAGGGGACAGTATCCTTCTTTGGCGACTTCCCGGGCCGAAACATGACCGGCAGAAAAGTGGAATGAGGGCAGAGCCCGCTTAAGTTTGCGGGCAAAGCCCGCGTTGATTTGCGGGCAGAGCCCGCTTAGGACAAAGCCTTTAAAGGAAGGGAGCGAAAAAGATGATTACCGAGAAGAAAAGCAAGCTGAAGACAAAGGGAATGCGTTTGATAGCGGCGCTTATTATAAGCGCCATGCTGCCATGGGGAAGCCTGTCCTTTGCCGGGGAGCCTTACGGACTGCCCTATGACGAAGACTTTGAAGACGGTACGGCAGACGGCTGGATTTCCGATTCGGGGACATGGTCCATCCAAGAGGATGGCGGAGCTCTGGTCTATAAGACCCTTGCCTCCGAATCCATTGCGCGATCCGCCTGCGGGGATTTCCAATGGGCCGACTATACGGCCTCCGTCAATTTCAAAATTAACGCCTGGGGCTCTCAGGACTGGCAGACGGCGGGACTTTTAATGCGCTACCGGAACGCCAATAATTATTACCTTTTTATCTACAATAAGCCCGGCGAGCTGCAAATAAGCAAAAAGACAAACGGGAGTATAACCAATCTGGCCTCCAAGGCTGTTTCCATCAGCATGGATCAGTGGTATACCCTCACGGCGGTTGTGGATCACGCTTATCTCAAGCTTTATCTCAACGGAACAGAGGAGCTTGCAGCCGTGGATCTGTCCCTGGACACGGGAAAAGCGGGATTAATCAGCGCCTTCGGCGATATCAGCTACGACGTTTTTACAGCTCGGGCGGCACCGGCTCCCGGGGATACACAGCCCCCCACCGTTCCCTCCAATCTAACGGCCTCAGAGAATACGTCCGGTCTTGTGGACTTAAGCTGGGATCCCTCCGAGGACAATGACCTGGTAGCGGGCTACAGGGTTTTTCGTGACGGCGCGGAGCTCGCCGTTGTTTCTCAAGCCACCTGCAAGGATGCCTCAACGGCACCCAACACAGCCTATACCTATGCCGTTCAGGCCATTGACGCCTATGGCAACCTGTCGGAAATAAGCACTCCGGCTGCCTTTACCACCTCGCCTGTTACCAACAGCACCTCCTTCGATTCGGATCTTCTCGGCGTGCATCCACGGCTTTTAATCTCGGAGGGCATGCAGGAGGAGCTGGAGCGGCGGAAGACCGATCCGGATTACGGGGATATGTACACAAATCTTCTGACCCTTTCCAACAATTCCCCTGCAACCGTCAACTGGTTTGCTTCCAACGCCGGAACGGATTTTAACTGGGAATATGTGTCCTGGCGGCTTCCCACTCTGGCTATGGCCTATAAGGTAACGGGTGAGGAGGCCTATCGCGAAAAGATACGCAATTATGTGCTTGACCTTATCGGACGCCCCGAGTGGTGCGGGGAGGAGGGCGGCTCCATGGGCAACGCCTGCGGCCTTATCGGTGTGGGCTACGCCTACGATTGGGCCTATGACGCGTTCACGCCCGAAGAACGGAGCCTGATTGCCAATAAGCTCAAGGTGCAGGCTAAAAAGCTTTACACCCAGTTTTCCACCAATCTTTCGGGTTCTCTGGGCTACTGGAAGAGCGACTATCAGAACAATCACCGTCAGTTCCGGATTGAGGGCCTGCTTGTGGGAGTTTCAGCCATTCTGGGGGATTTGAACGATGGGGAGATCGCCACCATGTATAACTTTGCCGAGCAGGAGCTTCAAACCCTTCTGGAGCAGTTGGCCCCCGACGGCTCCCAGCATGAAGGGCCCCAGTACATGTCCTACGGCAATGAGCATGTCATCCGCGCCGTGGCCATGTATGAATCGGTGACGGGCATTGGCCTTTGGAACGAGACTCTACGAAATATCGGCACCTTCAAGCAGTACCTGTACGGGCCGGGTCTTACCCGCCTTGCGCCTTATGGCGACGATTCCAATACGCTGTACTACTTCAACCATTACCTGTTCAAAATAGCGTCCGTTTACAGGGACGCACAGCTTCAAAGCATGGCTGAGAAGGCCTACGCCGTGAGCTCAGGCTCCTTTACCTGGCCCGCATGGACCTTCCTCTTCTACGATGATACTCTGGAAGGCGAGGACACCTATCTTCCTGGGTGGAAGTATTTTGAGGATTTGGAATATGTTAATCTGCGCACCGGATGGGAGACGGAGGATATCAGCGTTTCCTTCAAAAGCGGACCTCCCGGCGGAGATACCCTCAATGCCTGGCGGGATCATGTGAGCCCTGACGGCACCTATATCAATGTGGCTCATGACAGGCCTGAAGCGGGCAATTTCTATATTGAGTTCGGCGGCAAGCGCTGGGGCTCCTTCCCTCCCTATGACAAGGTGGACCGTCAAACCAGTGATCATAATACCCTTCTCATAGACGGCAAGGGCCAGCACGGAGAGAGGACCGACGCCTGGTTCCAGCCCTTTGCCAATATGCGGGACGAGGCGCGGATCAGTGAATTCTTCGGAAGCCCCGGCTACAGCACGGCCACCGGAGATATAAGCAAGGCCTATGACAATATGAGCCGGGCGAACAGGGATATTCTTCTTGTGGACGGACGCTATGTGGTGGTTCACGACACCCTGGAATCCTCGGCGGGGCAGAAAAGCTTCCAGTTCCTGTTCCACAACAACGGTACCTGGACGGGAAGCCTGGAGGACGGCTATGTTATTACCCAGGATACGGACAGCATGGCGCTTTATATGCTGGAAACCGACGGCATGACGGCAACCCTTGGAACAGCCAATAAAAGCTCCATGGGCACAACCCTGAAGGTGGGGCCCTCCTCAGCCGTGGAAAAGACCGGCTTTCTCGGAGTCTTTTTCCCTCAGCTTAACGGTGAGACCCTTCCTGTCAAGCCCCAGGCCGTTACCGATGAGGAAGGCACCAAGCTTACGGTCAGCCGTGAGGGGGATGTGACGGATGTCATTGCCTTCAGCAGCAATCCTGCCGGAACCGGAGCCCTTTCCACGGAGAAGGCCCTGGCCTTTGCCAATAGCCTCACCTATACGGTAAGGCAAAATGAAACGGACAGTGCGATGGCTATCCGGGCCGATTATCTCTCCCTGGCCAACCTCCGGATGGATTTCTCCCAGGCGGTTAATGTCCGTTATCAGAAGGAGGAGGACGGATTTACCCTGTGGGCGGGCCTTCCTTTGGATTCCGATGCTGAAGCCGTGCAGGCTGTTTTATCGGGCCTTATTCCAGGGGCCTCTTATACCCTTGAGGGAAGTGACGGGGCTATCCAAAGCCTTGCCGCCGGTTCCGACGGCCGCCTTACCCTTACCCTTCCCGCAGCCCAGGAAAACTATAGCGTGAAGGTAACAGGCCCGACGGGAAGCGACATTCAGGCTCCCACCATGCCTGAGGGGCTTTGTGCCTCATCCGATGCCGACACCCGGATTAGCCTTAAG
>JAEXPO010000186.1 GCA_023446675.1 Bacillota bacterium
CATAAAATGTATCCGCATATTGGTGCTTTTAAAGGTCATGAGAAGAGAAATTGCCAGAGTTATCCATCCCCGTTCCGTTTATACCGTCAAAATTGGGGGCAAGGTCGTGGAAGAGGAAACGCTTTCAGGCATCATGACCTTCTTCTTTGTGTACCTGTTTTTATTTGTTCTTGCCACACTGGCAATCGCACTTAACGGGGAAGACCTGATTACAACCGTGACCTCTGTGGGTGCTACGCTCAATAATGTGGGCCCGGGCCTGGGACTGGTTGGCCCCATGGGCAACTTTTCCGGATTTTCCGATTTCAGCAAGGCTGTGCTTTCGGGGTGCATGATTTTTGGACGACTTGAAATATATCCCATGCTGATTCTCTTGTCGCCCGCCTTCTGGAAAAAGGTCAACATTTAACGGACCTGCTTGCCTATATGCTTCTCAGCGCATCGATGGGGTTAAGCCTGGAAGCCTTTCGGGCCGGTGCATAGCCGAAAAGAATACCTACGGCAGCGGAAAAGCCAAGGGCCAGAAGCACGGTGGAAAGGGTGAGAAACGGGGTAATACCGATAACGGCGCAGATAAGAAAGGCAATGGCCGTTCCGGAAAGGAGCCCTATAATCCCCCCTGCAAGGGATAAGAACACCGCCTCCATGATAAATTGCTGGCGTATGCGGGCGGGCTCTGCTCCCAGGGCCTTCCGAAGGCCGATTTCAGGGGTTCTTTCAGTAACCGATACCAGCATCATGTTCATTATGCCGATGCCCCCGACGATAAGGGAGATGGAAGCGATTCCGCCAAGCATAAGGGAAAGCATGCCTGTGATACGGGTGATGGTGGTGAGCATTTCCTGGAGGTTATAAAGCCGAAAGCTGTTCTCCTTATAATTGAAGGCTTCAAAAAGTACCTTTTCAAGATCGGCGGAGATGGCCTCCGAGAGAGACGGATTAGACATAAACACCTCCACTCCGGAAACGGTCCGGGTGCGCATAAGCTCCATGGCTGCGGTATAGGGAATGATAACCGTATTGTTTGTGGAGCTCATAGAGAAGCTGGAGGATTCCTGGAGGATACCCACGATTTTATAGGCAAGGCCTCCGATAATCAGCTCCTTCCCAAGGGGAGAGACGCCCCAGAACAGCTCCTGACGGATGGCGGAGCCGATAAGGCAGACCTTGTTGGCGTTTTCCACATCCAGCCGGTTAATGAATCTTCCTTTATCAATAAGGCTGTCCGTGTTTTGAAAGTAAACCTGATTTTTGCCCTGAACAGTGATGCTGTCCAGAGTTTTACCGTTTCCTGCAATGGTGTACCGTCCGGAAATATTGGGTGAAACACCTGCAACATGCTCTACTGCGGAGAGTGCCGTCAAATCTCTTTCCGTCAGGCCGGATTTCAGCGCGGTTCCGTAAGCGTTTACGGTTATTTTGTCGGCTCCCAGAGTCTGCATCTGCACCGTCACTTCATTGGTTGCGCCCTGGACAATGGTTATGAGGGCAATGATGGAAGCCACGCCGATGACAATCCCAAGGATGGTTAAAAAGGATCGCATTTTATTATGAATGAGATTAAACCAGGAGATTTTAAGACTCTCTTTGAACATGCTCCTCATCCTCCTTAAGCCTTCCGTCCAGAATGTGCACGATTCGTCCCGCAAAACGGGCAATTTGATCATCGTGGGTTATCATCACAATGGTTTTGCCCTCCTTGTAAAGCTCGTTAAAAAGGGCCATAATCTGAGCACCGGTCTTTTGATCCAACGCCCCGGTGGGCTCGTCCGCCAGAAGCAGGGTGGGGCTGGTGACCAGAGCCCTGGCAATGGCTACCCGCTGCTGCTGCCCGCCGGAGAGCTGATTGGGCCGGTTTTTCATTTTATCGGAAAGCCCTACCCGTTCCAGCATTTCTGCAGCGCGGTTCAACCGCTTCTTTTCAGGAAGCCCGGCGTAGATAAGGGGCAGCTCTACATTTTGAAGGGCTGAAAGCCTTGAAAGAAGCTGAAACTGCTGAAATACAAAGCCTATTTCCTTGTTTCGGATACGGGCCAGGCTTATCTCGTCCAGGTTTTCCACCAGATTTCCCGATAGCCTGTATTTTCCCTCGGTAGGGGAGTCCAGACAGCCGATGATATTCATCAAAGTGGATTTTCCCGAGCCCGAGGGCCCCAGAACGGACACAAATTCCCCCTGGTTAATGGTAAGATTTACATCGTCCAAAACCCGCAGGGTTTCATTGCCCATGGTATAGCATTTTACAATTTGCTCCATCTGAAGAATTTCCGCGCCCATCATCGGCCTCCTGTCACTGAGGTGCGCATTTTAGCGGCGTAGCTCTGACTGGTTGCCTCTATGGGAATAAGGACTACCTGTCCCGCCTCAAGACCGGCTTTGATTTCCACACTGGCGCCGTCGTTGAGGCCTGTTTCAACTGAAACGGCTGTGATATCGCCATTGTCATCCCTTATTAAGACATAGGGCTCATCCTCTGAATTAAATTGAACCGCATCCATGCCAAGGCTAAGGGCATCGGCCACCGTTTTGTTTTCCAGGCGAACCTCAGTGCTCATGCCCACTCTCAGGCTCACATCCTTTTCAAGATGTATGACGGAGGTAAAATAGGACACACCGTTGACGTTCACCGCTTCCCGGGAGATGGAAGCCACCTCGCCGTCCACCTGTGTATCCAGGGCGTTTATTATAATTTCCACCGGCATGCCAACGGCAATGGCCTTTAAATCGTACTCGTCAACCTTTATGGTAACCTTGAGATTATCATAATCCACCAGCTCGAAAAGCTTTGTGCCTCCCGTCAGCTGGGCGCCCTCCTCCACATACACAGAAGCCACTTCCCCGGTGATGCCTGCTTTAACCGCCTCTCCCATGGAAGGAGTTAAAAGCACGTCGCCCTCGGAAACCCTATCCCCCTGACGAACATGTATTTTCTTCACCTGCATGAGCTGAAGGCTTAAAACCGTTTGCCGGTTTATGGCTTCAATGATTCCTGAAAAGCTGTAATAGGTTTTTATGGTACGGGTAATGGCTGTCTCTTCGATATAAGTTGTTCCTCTGGCACGGTTAATCGCACCTCTTGCCAGTATAACCACGGGTATAAGTATCAAAATAACGATTAAGGTAAATAAGGCCTTTTTTTTGTTCTCCGGTTTTGCCATGTCCGCTGCCTCCTCGTTTGCCATAGGATGAGCCTTCTAAATTAAGTATGCCTTAAATTTTTCCGTATCATTCCGTAAGCTATTTGAATAAGAGGTTAAAACGCCTTGACGCAAAGCAGGATTATGGTAAACTTTTTCTGTTGGGTCGACTAACCGGGAACAAAGGGGTGCCGGATTCAATAAATTATTCCGGAGTGTATTTTAAAATGAAAAGCGTATTGATTATTTCAACAGGCGGAACCATTGCTTCGGCTCCAACGGACAGAGGGCTTCAGCCCAGTCTGGACGGCAATAAAATAATTGCCTATGTGCCGGATATCCATAAGATAGCTAAAATAACAGCAAAAACCATATTTACATTGGATAGCTCCAATATACAGCCGGAGGAGTGGAAGCTCCTTGCGGAAATGATTCGGGATGAGCTGGAGCATTATGACGGCATCGTGGTGCTTCATGGGACGGATACCATGGCCTATACGGCTTCCATGCTTTCCTTCATTCTGAGAAATCCCGGCAAGCCCATAGTGCTTACCGGCTCGCAAAAGCCCATTATCGATCCGGAAACCGACGGCATACAGAATATTAAGGATGCGGTACTTACGGCTATTCAGCCTGTCAGCGGTGTTTTCATCACTTTTAATGGAAGTGTGATATTAGGCTCCAGAGCGGTGAAGGTTCGCACCCTTAGTCAAAATGCTTTTGAAAGTGTGAATGCCCCTCTGGTAGGCACCTTAAACA
>JAEXPO010000286.1 GCA_023446675.1 Bacillota bacterium
CATAACGCATGAGGCGTTTGTAAAGAGGGATATTTTATGGCGGACAGCTTCTTTGGCACAGAAAATCTGGAGGAATTCAAAGAATGGATTAAAACACAAAAGGTCGCCGTTCTGGGAATGGGTGTGAGCAATACGCCTCTTATTCTTTACCTGTCGGATCTGGGAGTGGAGGTAACGGTTTTTGACAAGGCCACCGAGGAAGCCCTTGGAAAAAGGCTTGAAGCCTTTAAGAAAAAAAAGGTTTCCTTTAGCCTGGGCAACGATTATTTAAAAAAGCTGAAGGGCTTTGACCTTGTATTTAAGACGCCGGGTATCCGTCCTGATGTTCCCGAGCTTCTTGAAGCGGAAAAAGAAGGAGCCCGGCTAACCTCTGAAATGGAGGTCTTCTTTGAATTCTGCCCTGCCGAAATCTTTGCCGTAACAGGAAGCGACGGCAAAACAACCACCACAACCATTATTCACCGGCTTCTCACCGAGGCGGGCTATAAAACCTGGCTGGGCGGCAATATTGGAACCCCTCTTTTGAACCGCATTGACGAGATAACTAAAACCGACAAGGTGGTGCTGGAGCTAAGCAGCTTCCAGCTTCAAACCATGAAGCGAAGCCCCCATGTGGCCGTCATCACCAATGTTTCGCCCAACCATCTGGATTACCATACCTCCATGGACGAGTATGTGGAGGCTAAAAAGAACATCTTCCGATACCAGACTGCTGCCGATCTTGTCATTCTCAATGCCGATAATGAACTGACAAGTGAAATGGCAGACGAGGCTCCCGGTGAGGTGCTGTTCTTCAGCCGCCAAAAGGAGCTGGAACAGGGAGCCTTCCTCTCCGGCGACAACCTGTGCTGGCAGGATTCCGGAGGGTTGGAAGCCCTCACCGACAAAGCAACTGTTCTTCTTCCCGGGGATCACAATGTCGAAAATTACCTGGCTGCCATTGCCGCCACTCGGAATTATGTCACCCGGGAAACCGTTCATAAAACGGCGGGAACCCTTAAAAGCATTGAACACCGTATTGAGTTTGTACGGGAGCTCAACGGTGTGAAATACTATAACGATTCCATTGGAAGCAGCCCCTCCCGCACCATTGCCACCCTGAATGCTTTTAACCATAAGGTGGTTCTCATTGCGGGAGGCTATGATAAAAAAATCCCCTATGACCCCCTGGGAGATGTGCTGGCTCAAAAGGTGCGCCATCTTATACTCATCGGAGAAACGGCGGGACTTATTGAAATGGCCATCACCCGAAGGCTTCGGGGTAAGAATCAGTACAACGATATCCGCATCACCCATTGCGGTACCCTGGAGCAGGCGGTAAACACAGCCTTTTTCTCGGCAAAGCCGGGAGAGGTGGTGCTTTTATCTCCCGCCAGCGCCAGCTTTGACATGTTCCGCAACTTTGAGGAACGGGGCAACGCCTTTAAGGCCTTTGTCAACAAGCTCTAGCGGAGGCTTACGCCTCCGCTTTCTCAACCGGCTGCCGAAGAACGGTTTTCATGGTTTTGGGATTGGCCTTTCTTGGATCGCTCAAATAAATTTCGTGATGCTTTCCGCTTGTGGTAATGGTGGATACAAACCCCTGCTCCCCAGCATAGGCCTCCATTTTTGCAACTGTCTCAGGCTCCGTGGCATAGGGACCGATATGCATCATTTGAACGCACAGGCCTTCATCATAGGCTTCAAAGCGGGTTTGGCTCCAATCCTTTTCAGGCTTTTTAAATTTCAGAGCTTCCAGAGCCCACTGATAAACCTCCGAGTCCACAAACTCCGGCTGGCGGATCATCAGCGTCCAGCGCCAGTTCTCCCTTTCGTAGAAAGAAAAGCCCTTCCCTCCCTCAATCCACCAAAGGCCTTCCAGAGGCGGAACAACATATTCAAAATACCCCTTGGGTGCTTCATTCTTTTTGGGGCTCATTTTAATGGTAAAGCACAGGCCGTACAGCAGGCTTACCGCATTCTGAAACTCTTCGGAATTGGGATCCCCCTTGCCGTCAACCATAAAAAAATTCATGGACGGCACTTGTACGGTTGAGGGCCTTGTCTTGGGAAGGTATAAGTCGGGAAAAGCTTTTTTGTAGTCATAGGCCATTTTTCCATCACTCCTTTATACCACTATACCGAATAAACCTGACAACAGCATGTCATATAAATGTCCCATGTCGGAAGGCTTTATGAAAAAACGGCCGGTTTATACCTGGCAGCCGGGTCTTCTCATCCCGGGAGGCGGGGCTGCAGCCAGCTGCTCACGCTATCTTAATTGAAGCTATAACCGGGTCGAAATGCGCCAGATGGAAGCTTTAATATTCACCCTGCTTCCGGAGAAAACCACTCCCTCCTCCAAAAGCAGCTCCCGCTGCCTGTCCTCTCCCCCGAACGCGTAGGAAGGGGCAAGGGACCCGTCGCTTCGAATAACCCGGTGACAGGGGATGTTCATATAGGGGGGTGTGGCCGCCATAGCCGTTCCCACGGCTCTTGCGGCTCCTGGTCTTCCCGCCATGGCCGCCAGCTGGCCATAGGTAGCCACACGACCACGGGGAATTTGGGAAGCCAGCCTGTAGATTTCTTCATTAAAGGATGTCATTTGTACCAACCTCTCTTGAACAGGATGCCTTTTGTCTTTATAATAATACCACACACGTCTGCGCTGCGTCTCCAGGCCCGTCTGAGAGCTTCGATTCGTGCTTCACTATTCCGCAGAGCCCCTTTGTATCCAATTTGTAAAGGACAGGTAATACTATGAAGAAAGCTTTTCTCTACGGTCTGGCCGCCTCCTTTTTCTTTTCCTTCACCTTTATCCTCAACCGGCAAATGAATCTACAGGGAGGCCACTGGATTTGGAGCGGTGTTTTGCGCTATGCCTTTATGCTCCCCATGCTCTTTGTGCTTTTGCTTCCCAAAAAGGAAGCCGCCCCGGTATGGCAGGATATAAAAAAGAGGCCCCTTCCCTGGATGTTATGGAGCACGGTGGGGTTTGGCCTTTTTTATGCACCCATGTGCTTCGCATCGGTTTACAGCCCCTCCTGGCTGGTAGCGGCAGCCTGGCAGATTACCCTTGTTGCCGGAGCTCTTCTCTCCCCCTTGTTCTACATGGTAGAGCAAGGCCCTCAGGGGCCTGTGAAGAAAAGACAGAAAATCCCCGGCAAGGCACTGTTCTTTTCCTCATTTGTGCTGCTGGGAATTATTATAATCCCGCTTACCACCGAGGCTCATGGCGGGACCACCCTTTTAGGGGGACTTTTAGCCATACTTCCCGTTGTGGTGGGCGCCTTTGCTTATCCCTTGGGAAACCGCAAAATGATGGCTGTCTGCGATAACCGCTTTAATACCCTCCAACGGGTATTCGGCATGACCCTCTGCTCCATGCCCTTTTGGGCCTTGCTCTCCGTTGTGGGCTTCGTTCAGGCCGGACCACCCAACGGGAACCAGCTTTTCCAGTCCCTTCTGGTAGCCGTTTTCTCAGGTATTGCCGCAACTCTCCTGTTTTTCAAGGCTACCGACATGGTGAGCAGGGATATACATAAGCTGGCGGTAGTGGAATCCACCCAGGCAGGAGAAATCCTCTTCACCCTCCTTGGGGGTGTGCTTTTATTTAAGGATCAACCACCCTCCCTTCCCGCTTTTATCGGCATTACCCTGGTCATGGGAGGAATGATTTTAAATTCCTGTTCGGCGCGTTAAGGCGCCGGTTTAAATGCAAAAAAGCTCTGCCGGAAGGAGGTTCAAGCAACCGGCAGGGCTTTTTTACTCTAAAGGTATCCCTTCCTGTCCAGCTTATTCAGCCTGGAACAGAGGTGTGGAAAGGTATCTTTCTCCCGTATCGGGCAACACGACCACAATGGTTTTACCCTTGTTTTCAGGACGGGCGGCAATCTGCGATGCGGCGAACAGAGCCGCACCTGAGGAAATACCCACCAACAGGCCTTCGGTTTTTGCAAGCTTTCGGGAGGTCTCGAAAGCTTCCTCGTTCTTAACCTTGTAAATTTCATCTAAAATAGAACGGTTCAGAACATCCGGAACAAAGCCGGGGCCGATTCCCTGAATTTTATGAGGACCTTTGGCTCCGCCGGACAATACCGGAGAGTCAAAAGGTTCTACCGCAATAATTTGTACGCCGGGCTTGCGGGCTTTCAGCACTTCTCCCACGCCCGTCACGGTACCGCCTGTACCTACGCCTGCTACAAAAATATCCACTTCGCCGTCGGTATCATTCCATACTTCCTCTGCGGTGGTCTTTTTATGTATGGCAGGGTTTGCAGGATTCTTAAATTGCTGGGGAATAAAGGAATTGGGGGTCTGTGAAGCAATTTCCTCCGCCTTTTTAATGGCTCCTCCCATACCTTCGGATCCGGGAGTAAGTACAAGCTCTGCACCTAAAGCCTTCATGAGGTTGCGGCGCTCAATACTGAAGGTTTCCGGCAGGGTTATAATCAGCCTGTAGCCCTTGGCAGCCGCTACAAAGGAAAGTGCGATACCGGTATTGCCGCTGGTGGGCTCGATGATAACCGTGTCCTTATTTATAATGCCCCGATCCTCCGCGTCCTTGATCATTGCATAGCCGATTCTGTCCTTTACGCTTCCTGCGGGATTAAAATATTCCAGCTTCGCCAGAATTCTCGCTTCAATGGATTCTGTCCGGCTGTAGTTTTGCAGCTCCAGTAAAGGTGTATTACCAATAAGATCCGTAAGATTCTTTGCAATCTTAGCCATAAATTCGCCTCCGCATTATCCTTTTATATTTCCAAGTAATCTTATACGTTTAATATACTATTATTTTATGCCTTAGTTTACCGAATGTCAATACCTTAACAAGATTTTTTTAAAATTTCCTATCGGAATAATAGGATATAAACTTGCATATAAGCCTTTATGACAGAAAAACGTTCTTCCACCACAAAGGCTTAAGCTTCTTTAAAAGAAACCCGGCCTTCAGGCTGAAATTCAGCCTGAAATGGCCTGCTCCAGGTCCTCAATCAGATCCTCTGCATCCTCAATGCCCACGGAAAGTCGAAGCAGCCTGTCGTTGACGCCCAACCGGTCCCGTATTTCCTGTGGTATGGCGCCGTGAGTCTGCACCATGGGATAGGTTATGAGGCTTTCCACTCCTCCAAGGCTTTCGGCAAATAAAATAACCTTAACCCTTTCGAGGATTTGAGCCACATGGGATGCATCCTCGGCCTCAAAGGAAATCATGGCGCCGAAACCGGCGGCCTGCTTCTTTGATACGGCATAGCCTTCATGATCCGGAAGGCCGGGATAATAAACCCGCTTTACTTTGGGATGAGCCTTTAAATATTGGGCGATTTTAAGGGCATTTTGCTGCTGCTTGTCCATTCGGACAGCCAGGGTTTTTATGCCCCTCAAAAGAAGCCAGCTGTCAAAGGGCGCAAGCACGGCTCCCTCGGATTTTTGGATTAGCTTGAGCTGCTCGGCCAGGCTGTCGCTGTTTACTACTAAAAATCCGGCCAGAGTGTCGTTATGCCCGCCCAAATATTTTGTTCCGCTATGAACAACCACATCCGCCCCCAGCTCCAGAGGCCTTTGATAATAGGGTGTGAGAAAGGTATTATCCACAAGGGTAAACGCCCCCCGGGCTTTAGCCAGCTCAGCGATTTTACGGATATCCGTAACCTTCATGGTGGGATTGGTAGGTGTTTCTATGAAAACCCCTGCCGTGTTTGAGGTAAAGGCTTTTTCCACTTCCTCCGTACGGCTTGTGTCCACGTAAGTGAAGGAAAGACCATATTTGCGGTACACTTCTTCAAACAGGCGATAGGTTCCACCGTATAAATCATCGGATACAATGAGATGCGCCCCCGGATTTAAAACCTTTATAAAGGAAGATATGGCTGCCATTCCGCATGAAAAGGCAAAGCCGTACCGGCCGCTTTCCAGCCCTGCAACCGTGTTCTCCAGCTCCTCCCGCGTGGGATTTTGAAGCCTGGAGTAATCATATCCCGTTGATTGATAAAGGCCGGGATGCCTGAAAGTCGCCGATTGATAAATGGGAAAGCTTATGGCTCCCGTGGTGGGATCCACCCCCTTGGCCCCATGAACCGCACGGGTTTCCCATTTTAGTTTTTCCTTGCCCTCAATAGTCACATCCCCATGATTGTCATCGCTCTCCTTCTGGTTTTCCTGTGTGTGTGCTTCTTCCTTTTTCATAATGCCGCCACTCTTTTCGCTGCCGTATTTCTCTTATCCCTTAAAGGCCACGGCTTCAATTTCCACCAGCACATCCTTGGGAAGCCTCGCCACCTCAACACAGGAGCGGGCAGGATGAGCATCGGTGAAAAATTCGCCGTAAACCTTGTTTATACGTGCAAAATCATTCATATCCTTAATAAAGACCGTGGTTTTTACAACCTGGCTCAATTCGGCGCCGTAAGCCTCAAGCACGGCTTTAAGGTTTAATAATGCCTGACGGGTTTGATCCTCCACATCCGTTGAATCCAGAAGTCCCGTGGCCGGATTCAGAGGGATTTGTCCCGATGTAAATAAATAGCCGTTAATCGCTACGGCCTGGGAATAGGGACCGATGGCCGCAGGTGCTTTGTCCGTTTGAATAATCTGCTTCATGAAAGCTTTTCCTCCTTTAGTGCCGCTACATTTATTACTTCATTCATGCTTCCGGTTCTATAACCCTTTAAATCCA
>JAEXPO010000079.1 GCA_023446675.1 Bacillota bacterium
CCCTATCACTGTAATTACTGCAATTTAAAGCAGATCTACTATGATTGCTTTCGTACCCGGCCACAAATGGAGGTATTGGAAGAAATTAAGCGGCTTAAATCAAAGCATTTTGTTTTCTGGGACGACAATTTCTTTGCAAACAAGCCCTATGCAAAAGCACTCATGGGCAGCATGAAGACTATGGGCAAAAAATGGGCCGCTCAGGTCACCCTTGCCGACTGCCGTGACGAGGAGCTTTTGAAGCTGGCTCGTGAAGCGGGCTGCCTGTATCTGTTCGTGGGACTGGAGTCCTTTTCCGATTCCTCGCTGGACCACGCAGGCAAGCCCATTAACCGAGTTGCCGATTATAGTGAAATAATAGGGAAGATCCATGCCAATAAAATAATGATCCAGGCAGGTGTTGTGTTTGGTTTTGACTTTGATTCGCCGGAGGTATTCGATACTACCCTCAAAGCCTGTGAGGAGCTGGGGATTGACGGGGTAACAGTCAGCCTTTTAACCCCCTTTCCCCAAACGCCCCTTTATTATCAATTAAAGGGGGAAGGGCGCTTGATTACAGATAATTGGGCCTGGTACAACAGCAAAACCCGTGTGGTTTTCACTCCGCGGCTTATGACGCCGGAGGAGCTTTACGAGGGTTATCTGTCCTTTAGAAAGCGCTTTTACTCCCTGTCTTCCTTTATAAAGCGGATGAGGGTATCCAAAACTCATCTTATCTATAATCTTTTAATGAACCTTGGCTACAGGCTGGCAATAAGACGCTGAGGAAGACTTGAGGAAGAACTGACAAAAAACGAATCATAACTAAAAAGATAACTAAAAAGCAGATTAGTAAGCTACCTTAAAAGCATATCTATAAAACAGCGTTTTTCTCCAGGCAATTTTGTACAAATTCTATGAAATCTTACCCGGATAATGTGGCTATAAGCCTCTGATTACAGGCGAAATGAATCTATCAGGCTTCCTGAGGGACATATTTCGCCTGTTTACTTTGCATAAAAGGGGTGGTCTAATAACACTGAAAAGAGGTGATATTAGACAATGCTACAATCAAACAACACCGTTGCGGGCATAACAGGTACACCCCCAATAGCCCTTCCATCAGAAAGGGCCAGGGCAAGAAAGACTTACTTAAAAGGCATATTAACCAACTGGCAGCTTTATTTATTCGTCCTTCCGGCAGTCCTTTACTTTCTTGTCTTTCATTACGCACCCATGTATGGCGTGCAGATTGCGTTCAGAAATTATAAGGCAACCCTTGGCTTCTGGGGAAGCCCCTGGGCCGGCTTTGATCATTTTATCCGCTTTTTCAACTCCTACTATTTTGAAACTGTTATGAAAAATACCCTTACCCTCACCGGAATGAGCCTGGTACTGGGTTTTCCTCTTCCTATACTTCTTGCGCTGCTTTTAAATGAGGTAAGGCATGACAGGTATAAGAAGCTGGTACAGACGGTATCTTTTGCGCCCCACTTTATTTCTGTGGTGGTTATGTGCGGTATGCTGACTCTTTTTCTAAATCCCAGTTCAGGAATTTTAAACCATATCCGAACACTCTTCGGACTGGAAGCCATCAATTTTCTTCAAACCCCGGACATGTATAAATGGATTCATGTATTATCGGGGATATGGCAGGAGACGGGGTGGGCCTCCATCATCTATTTTGCCGCCCTGTCGGGGGTGGATCCCTCCTTGCTTGAAGCGGCCCGCATTGATGGCGCCAATAAGCTTCAGCGAATCATTCATATAAACTTTCCGGTACTTGTGCCCACCATTATAACCCTTCTTATCATGCGCTGCGGATCCATGCTTTCCGTAGGCTACGAGAAGGTGTATCTGCTCCAGAATGACGCCAATGTAAGCGCGTCGGAGGTCATTTCCACCTATGTTTACAAGGCCGGACTTCTTCAGGCCGATTTCAGCTTTTCTTCCGCCGTAGGCCTGTTTAATTCGGTTATCAACTGCATTATGCTGGTGCTTGTGAATTATGCGGCGAAGAGATACAGCGAAGCAAGCCTGTGGTAAGGCTAACCCCTGCTATCTTGCTTCCATGCTGCCCCAAGCCGGAAAGGAGACAAAAAAAGTGAAGACTCAGGCAATTAAACGTAAAAATCCCCTTCATGCGGGAAAAGAAGAGCTCCTGTTTGATATTGTCAATTACACCCTTATGTTTGCCGCCCTGGCCATTATTCTCTACCCGCTTCTTTATATCGTCGGCGCATCCTTCAGCGAACCGTCCAAAGTGGCCTCCGGTGAAATGTGGCTTTTGCCCAAGGGCTTTACACTGGAGGGGTATGCCAGGCTTTTTAAATACGGTGAGATTTGGATGGGGTATTCCAATACCGTTTTTTATACTGTTGCAGGGACGATTATTAATCTTGCGGTAACCCTGCCCTGCGCCTATGCCCTGTCGCGGAAGGACTTTGTGGGGAGAACCTTTTTGAGCATTATGTTTATGATAACCATGTTTTTCAGCGGAGGGCTGGTGCCCGCTTATCTTATCATAAAGCAGCTCAATCTGCTGGATACGCGAACCATTCTTCTCATCGGAGGCGCTACGGCAGCCTATAATCTCTTCATTGCCCGCTCCTTTTTTGCCACCACCATTCCCTATGAGCTTCAGGAGGCGGGACGGCTGGACGGATGCAGCAACTGGAAGCTGTTTACGAGGATTGTGCTGCCCCTTTCAACACCCATTATTGCGGTACTGGCCATGTTTTTCGGGGTGGGACACTGGAACTCCTATTTTGGAGCCATGATCTATTTAAAGGACAGATCCCTTTACCCCCTGCAGCTCATATTGAGAGAAATACTTATCCAAAGCAAGGTCGCCGCCGAGATGGCTATGACGGACGCGGATCTTGTGGAATCACTGGCCGCAAAAGCAAGAATTTCAGAGCTTATAAAATACACCTCCATCATTGTATCAACGGTACCTATGCTTGCTTTATACATTTTCTTCCAGCGCTATTTTGTTCAGGGGGTGATGCTTGGAGCCGTGAAATCGTGAATACAGGTCGTATCCAATTCATGTATACTTTAAGGAGGGTTATAATGATTAAAAATTATTATGCGAAGCTTTTCCAAAGAAATGCCCGGGGAGGAATGACAGTGATAAAGAAAAAGACGAGAAAAGGGGTTTCATTGGTGCTTGCCGGACTCCTGATGCTTAGCCTCACAGCTTGCGGAAGTCAGGCTGGGGGAAGCGGAGGCGCGGCAGGTACGCCGGGAAGCAGCGCCACACCTGTTGTGCAGGAAAGCGGCACTCCGGCTGTGGAGAATTTCAATCTGGAGGGCTATCCCATTGTAAACACTCCGGTTACCATTACGGTTGCAGGCCCTTTAAACGCATTGACACCCACGTGGAAGGGGCTTAACCTGTTTGAGCATTTTACAGAAAAGACAGGAATCGCCTTTGCCTTTGACGAATATTCCGCCGATGCCTGGGGTGAGAAGAAGCCGCTGCTCTTTGCCTCGGACGATCTGCCCGACCTTTTTATCAGCGCGGGCTTTACCGCCAAGGAATTGGCCGATTACGGAGGCCAGGGACAGCTTGTGGCTCTCAACAGCCTGATTGAAAGCTACGGAGCTGAAATTAAGAACGCTTTTTCCGAAATTCCCGACGCAAAGGCCCTGAGCACCTCCAGTGACGGCAATATCTATGGGCTGCCCCTTATTAATCAGATCCCCAGGGATATGCACAGGCGCTACTGGATTAATACCGTATGGCTGGACAACGTGGGGCTTGACGTTCCCCAGACTCTGGATGATTTCTACGAGGTTTTGAAAGCTTTTAAAGAGCAGGATGCCAACGGAAACGGCGATAAGGACGACGAAATTCCCCTGTCAGGCCAAAACGGCTACGGAGTGGACGGCCTTATACTAAACGCTCTTGGCCTGAACAGCTCCGCAAGCGACTACCAGATTATTGCCGGGAATGACGGAACGGTTGTTTGCATGAACACCACCGAGGAATACAAGGAATACCTGAAATACATGAACAGGCTTTATAAGGAAAAGCTTCTGGATAACGACTTTTTAATACAGACTCAGGAGCAGCTTAACGCTAAGGGTGAGGCCAACACGCTGGGAGTGTTCAACTCCTCAGCCTCCTATGTGACCTGCGGTACGGAAATAGGCTTTAACTACACCCAGTTTGATGCACTCACGTCCTCCCTTAACAGCACGAAAATGGTAACGTCCACTCCGGGAGTGCATATTGGCGTAAGCGCCATTACCTCTGTCAATAAATACCCGGAGGCTACCTTCCGCCTTTTGGACTACTGCTTTTCTGAGGACGGCTCCATTGTCAACCGCAACGGCGAAGAGAATGTAGGCTGGCGTTGGGTGGACAAGGCCGCCGGAACATGGGAAAACAAGCAGCCCGGAAGCGAGGATGCCACCCTTAAGCTCAGGGAAGAGGTAACGGCCATAAATTCCTTCCCCTCCTGGTACAGGGTTGATTATCAGTTGGGGCAGGGCTCCAAAAACGCCCTTTGGCTTAACGAGATGACCGCTCAATTCAGCTATCCCTATTTTATCGCTCAGTATCCCGTCTTAAGCTTTACCGATGAGCAGCTTGCGAAAATTGCTCCGGTGGAGAATGATGTAAGCACTTATATTAAAGAGGCCAGAGCACGCTTTATTATTGGTGAGGACGATATTGACAAGACCTGGGACGCTTATGTTCAAACCATTGAGAAGATGGGCATCGGCACCGTTGTTGAAATTAATCAGCAGGCTTACAATAATTATCTGGAAGCCAAAAAGTAAGGCCGTGCTTTACGGATTAATAAAAACTGCGTATTGAAGGGGAGGTATGCCTGTGTTCAAGGG
>JAEXPO010000327.1 GCA_023446675.1 Bacillota bacterium
GCATGAGGTTGAGCTTCCCAATGGAAAACGTTCCAACCGTGACATTATTCGTCATAAAGGTGCATCGGCAGTGGTTCCCATTACTGCCGAAGGAAAGATTCTTTTTGTAGAGCAGTACCGGAAGCCCTTTGAAGAGGTAAGCTACGAAATTCCTGCGGGAAAGCTTGATCCGGGGGAGGATCCGGAGGTATGCGCCGCAAGGGAGCTGGAAGAGGAAACGGGATATAGGGCCGGTTCCCTCACTAAAATTCTGGCGCTTCACCCCTGGCCCGCTTTTGCCGACGAGGTTATTCATATTTATCTGGCAAGGGATCTGAAGCCCGGCCAGGTACATCCTGATGAGGATGAGTTTATCAGCGCCTTTGAGCTTTCTCCTGAGGAGGCTCTTAACTGGATTGAGGACGGCCGGATAAATGATGGGAAAACTGTTTCCGGGGTGTTATATGCCCTCAGGCATCTTTAAGGCAGCTCGGCACAAGAGTATAGACAGCCCGGTATAAGAGCCGAGCGGGCTGGCATAAGCGCTGGACAGCTTGGTACAAGAGCCAAGCTGACTGGCACAAGCGCTTGGGTAGCCTGGAATAAGCGCCTGGACAGCCTGGTACAAGCGCCTGAACGGCAGCAGGCTATAAAAATAAAGGATGAATGCCGCATTGCGGTTTAGGCTTCGGAAGGGAAAGAGAACGACAGTGATAAAAGCACAGAATATAGGTATTGTAGGGCTGGGCCTTATTGGCGGATCTGTTGCAAAAGCCCTCAAACGTTCAAATGCTCCATGTACAATCATTGCCTGGGACAGGGAAAAGGCATCTCTGGAAAAAGCTCTGGCGGAAGGTAAGGTTGATGTAGCCGCAGAAGAGGATTTCAGCGCTTTCGCACCCTGTGATTCCATTTTCCTCTGCGTTCCGGTGGAAGCGATGGAAAAAATGGTTAAAAAGCTTCTTCCTTATATAAAGGCTTCCTGCCTCCTCACCGATGTGGGCAGCACCAAGGGGGCCGTCATGGCGGCAGCCGGCAGATTAGGCCTCAAGGATCGCTTTATCGGAGGCCATCCTCTGGCCGGTTCGGAGCAATCAGGCTATGATGCGTCAAAGGAGAACCTTTTTGAGAATGCCTATTACTGTCTTGTAACAGAAGAAAAGCCTTCCGATGATGCACTGAACAGGCTTAAAGCCCTGGTTGGAGCCATGGGGGCCATACCTGTTGAAATGAGCGCTCCCGTCCATGATCGTACGGTGGCTGTCATAAGCCATATCCCTCATGTCATGGCTTCCCTTCTTGTTAATCTGGTAGGGCAGCTGGATAGCCCCGAGGGTTATATGAAAACCATAGCGGCAGGCGGATTTAAGGATATTACCCGAATTGCTTCGTCTTCGTCCTCTCTCTGGTCGGGCATATGCCTGTCAAACAGGGAGATGGTCCTTGAAATTCTGGATGTGGTTCAGGAGTCTGTGGGCCGTTTTAAAGAGGATTTGAATGATAAGAGGGAAGAAGAACTCAAAACCTTTTTTGAGGAAGCCCGAATCTTAAGAAATACCTTTCCTGATAAAAACAGAGGCCTCCTTAAAATTTACTACCGTATTGTTGTGGATGTGGACGATAAGCCGGGAATAATTGCCCGGGCAGCCTCTGTTCTGGCTTCTCAAAACATTAATATTAAGAATATCGGAATCATTAACAGCCGGGAAGCAGGAGAAGGTGCTTTGGAGATCCAGTTTGAGGATGAAGCCTCTGCTTTGGGAAGTCTGGAAGCCCTGGAACGTGCAGGCTATAAGGCAAAGCCCTGTTTTTAAGGCTACCGGATCCACTTTTTTACACCAGCCGATATTGGATAAGGCGGATGAAAGTTAACGCTTTTTTCAGTGGGGAGTAGAGTAAAAATGACCTATGATGAAGCTTTGAAGCTTTTAAGGAGCTTTCCTATAAAAGAAGGCCACGATTGGGATCGGCACTGCATCAATGTGGGAGACATCGCTTACCGTCTGGCCCTGGAGCTTAAAAAATACATTGGCATTGATCCTGAAAGGGTGCGGGTTATGGGACTGGTGCATGATTTTGGCCGCAGTGTAAGCCAGGATCCCTACCGGCATGCCTACGAGGGCCATAAAATGATGATGGCGCTGAACGAGCCCGAGCTGGCCCGTGTTTGTGTCTGTCATTCAAACGGGACCTATCGGCCGGAGGAGCTGGATGAATATGGTCTGAAGCCGGAGGACTTCTTTGTTCGTACCATGGAGGAGAAGCTGGTTTTTATCGCGGATAATCTGGAATCCCATGGCCGGATCATCCGTCAGAAGGAACGGCTGGCGGAGACTATCCAGCGCTATAAAATGAGTAATCCGGAATTTGTACCCGTGCTCTATCAAAAGTTTCAGGAGTTTGACGGCTTCGATTCTGAAATTCGGAGTATGTGTAAAAAAGGAATCTATGATATTTTGGGAATATAGAAGAGAGCTTCCGAGCCCCTCCGTTTTAGCCAGATTTGCTTTAAGCAAATGGCTGCCAAGCAAAAGGCATGTAAACACCATCGGGTTTACATGCCTTTTCTCTTGTGAGCCCCTTTAGCTGTAATTCCGGAAGGATGTATGGGTGTTTGGCACAGTATATAGCAGTGAAAGCATTAAATAACAGTCAAACATACAATATATATATGAATAATAAGTAAAACTGTTGACAGTCAACGCATAGGCGCATATAATACTACATATATATTAAACATATAGAACCTATATGAATTATATTATAATATAATGGAGGAATCAAAATGGCAGGTATCGCATCCAAGCTCACCGAGCTTGTGGGCAATACGCCCCTACTGGAGCTGACAGATTACAACAAGGCTCAAAACCTGAGAGGCCGGCTTGTTGCCAAGCTGGAGTACTTTAATCCCCTTGGGAGCGTCAAAGACAGAATTGCACTGGCAATGATTGAAGATGCAGAGGAAAAAGGCCTTCTGAACAAGGATACGGTAATCATTGAACCTACCAGCGGCAATACGGGTATTGGCCTTGCCTTTGTAGCAGCCTCCAAGGGCTACCGTTTGATTCTCACCATGCCCGAGACCATGAGCATTGAACGCCGCAATCTATTGAAGGCACTTAATGCCGAGCTGGTGCTCACTCCGGGCAAGGACGGCATGAAGGGCGCTATTCGTAAAGCGGAAGAGCTGTCCGCACAAATAAAGAATTCCTTTCTTCCCCAGCAGTTCAATAATCCGGCTAACCCTGAGATACATAAAAAAACCACCGCCGAAGAAATTTGGCGGGATACGGAAGGCAAAGTCGCCGCCTTTGTGGGGGGTGTCGGAACGGGCGGCACTATCACAGGCGTAGGCGAGGTCTTAAAGGAAAAGAATCCGGATATTCAGATCATCGCGGTTGAGCCCTATGATTCGGCTGTTCTTTCCGGATCGGCTCCCGGTCCTCACAAAATACAGGGAATAGGCGCAGGCTTTGTTCCCCTGGTGCTCAAAACGGATATCATCGACGAGATTTTTAAGGTCCGGGCTGAGGAAGCCTATGAAACCGCTCAGGCTCTGGCACGGACAGAAGGGCTATTGGTGGGGATTTCTTCCGGTGCAGCTGCCTTTGCAGCCACCCAGATAGCCAAAAGACCTGAATTCAAAGACAAAATAATAGTGGTTCTGCTGCCGGATACGGGAGAGCGGTATCTTTCAACACCGTTATTTGACAGTCTGGAGCGCTAAACGGGAAAAGAGGTCGTCCTTATGTCATGCTTCGATGTTCAACTGGATAAGCAATTCGAAAAGATTTCAAATCGCCATCCCTGCTTCGGAGGTGGCGCCAATAAAACCAAAGGCCGGGTGCATCTTCCTGTAAGTCCCGTGTGCAATATCCACTGTAAATTTTGTAAGCGCAGCTTCAATAAGTTTGAGCAAAGGCCCGGTGTTGCAAATAAGCTGCTGGCGCCTTCCGAAGCCGAAGCCTTAATCAGTAAGGCATTGGAGATATGTCCCGAAATTACCGTGGCAGGCATTGCAGGCCCTGGCGACACCCTGGCAACGCCCCATGCCCTTGAGACCTTTCGGCTTATCCATGAAAGCCATCCGGAGCTCATAAACTGCCTCAGCACAAACGGCCTTCTTCTGGAGCGCCATGCAGACGCTTTATGGGATGCCGGGGTAAAGACAATAACCGTAACTGTAAATGCCGTTG
>JAEXPO010000445.1 GCA_023446675.1 Bacillota bacterium
CGGCTTCAAGACTTTTATTACGTCTGTTTTGGGAAGCAGGGCCAGAATCCTTGAATTTAAGCACTTCCTCCAGGAGGGCTACACTCTGGCTTTGTCTCAAAAAATAGAGTTCTTTGACGAAACCCGAAACCCTTCAAGACTGCCTGACAGCACCTGTCTTGTGGTCATTGAAAAAACTTAGCATTAAAGGGGGTGATATTAAGAGGTAGAGCTGTAGAAGGTAGAAGAAAGATTGAATTGTAGAAAAATAAAGCTGTATAAAGATAAAAAGTAGAATGTAGAAAGAGAAGCAGCTGATTATTGAGTATGTTGATATTTCTAAAGTTTCAAAGAAAAAGGTAGATCTGGACGCTTCCGCCCTTTATGCCGATATAAATATTAGAAAAGGTATAACTATACAAAGAAGGGGGCGGAAGGAAAAATGGATTTTTACGCTGTTAAAACCATTCGGGGCTATTTGGATATCCTCAAGCAGGAAGCAAAATGGAGGCTAAAAAGCATTGAAAATGATAACTCCTCCTATTTCCCCGAGTCGGATTCGAAAACAAATAAAATCCAAGCTCTACGATCAAAACTGAGGGTTGGCAAAAAGCTTTCTCCCTCCGAAATGAGCTTTCTTAGCAAGCATGCTCCCGAGCTTTATAATAAAGCTGTTCGTGTGGAGCTGGATCGACAGGCTTATAAGCAGGCTCTTAAAAACTGTAAAACGAGGGACGAAGCAAAAAGCCTTCATCGGCTGAAGACTATCATGTCTGCCGGAGAGGTTAACCGTGGAGACTCCGAGGAAGCAGAAATGCGTATGAACGCAAACTCCAGAACCATGAGGGATTTCATGTCTTCCACAAATTACGCAGCACTTAAAAATGAGAAAAAATACGCTGCTGCTAAAAAGAGAAACGGACAAGCAAGTATCTTTGATAAGAAGGTATGAGGTAAGGGTTTAAGTTAAAAGGTTACGGATAAATAAAAAAACAGATAGATAAAAAAACAGATAGATAAAAAACGAACCAAGATTTCTTTATAAAGGCCATTGCATAACATCAAATTAATGATGAGCTTTATGGCCAAAAAGGAATCTTGGTTCCTTCTTATAATACCCCGGAGGATTTTTTATATACCCGGCTTACAGATGAAAATTTCGGTAATTTATTCTGTATTCATCTCCTTAAGTACCTTAATGCCTGAAAATAAAGAAATACAGAAAGCCAGTACGGAAATACGGAATATGCAAATATGGAAGCCTTGAAAGTATGGGGAAGACATAAAAAAGAACCAGGTTGTCTCCTGTTATAATACGTTTAACCAATTGAATGGAATAACGTTTTACAGGAGAAATCCTGGTTCCTTATTATCATGCCCTATCATTTCCGGTTTATACATCAAATAAAAAATTTTTTATACCTGTGTTGAAGATGTGTTTAACCGAAACGTCTGTATGCGGGACAAAGCTGCTCAAATGCAAATAATCGTTTGTTAATTTGTCTGGGCGACGGTCTCAAAGCTTTTCTCAAGTCCTTTAACCGTAATTCCCAGATAGTCGGTTATTTCACCTATTTTAAGGCTGTAGCTGGTTTTGTAGTCCAGTGAATCAAACTTCAGTATCAAGGTTTTAGCATCTGCATAGTAAACGCTGACTGGAACCTTAACGATGGGGGTTTTAAAATAGGTATAGCTCAGGGTGAAGTTTGAGGGGGACAGGTTCGCCTGACTAAAATCAATTTCTCTGGTAAAGGTGACTTTAACCGCGTCGGCAGAAATTGGAACCACCGAGCTGATGCCTGTTTCCTTGGGTACATCCACCGAACCGTTGAAGTCCTGATCCATTACGGAAATTTTGTTGCCCAGAGAATCCTCGAATTTATAATCCAAACGAAGCCGGTAATCCCTGATGGTAGTGGACATTTTATTGAACTTATTAAGATACAGAACAACCTTTTCAGAATCTGTGTCCGGATCGTAGAAAATTTTGTCAATGGTATACTTAAGTCCGTTGCCGCCCTGTACGGTATAGTAAGCGGGATCAACAGCCATATCCTTATTGGGCGCCTTGTTGAAAGTCACCTCAATGGTCGAATAGTTTGGGGTTTGAATGCGGGATATTTTAAAGGCCTGGGCGCTGCTGAAGCTCACCTTAAAGGTATAGCTCTTCTCCGTGATGCTTTCCTGCTTGGTGATGTCATTAAGATTATTGATGGTGAGGTAATAGGTGGCATCCTTGCTCAGTAAAGCGCCAACCTTGATGTAGAGCACCTGACCGTTGGAATCCAGGTTGGTGCTGGTGAGAGAAACAGGCTTTTGGGCGCTGTCTGTGAGATAAAAATTATATACCTGGGCTGCCAGAAAGGCATTGATTTCTCTGTTGAAGGTCAGCTTAAGGGTTGATTCGTCCGAGGCCTCGATTTTAGTCAGCTCAAATTTTGCGTTATCATCACTGGAGGCGACAAATTTCATGCTGTCACCCAATCCGCTGTTCATTTTAACGCCATAGCCGCTTAATAGAGCGCCGTCGATGTTCAGGGTATAAAGAGCGTCCTCTTCAAGCTTAACCGTATTAAGCGTGATAAGAAGGCCGTCCTTGCTTGAATTGAGAATGCCCGCCTTAATATCTCCCGAGGTGCCGGAAGCGATTAGGGTAGAATCCTTTACAACGGAGTAGTAAAGGCCGATTTCGCTGTTTATGGAAAGGGGATGGGTAAAATAAACCTTAAAGCTGCTGTTGTTAACAGGCTCAATTTTACGGATTCGGAAGTAATCCGATGTAACTTCCTTTATAACAAGACCGGTAAACTGCTTTGAGAGTGTTTGGACAATATTACCGGAGATATCCCTTACCTTGGTCAGCTCAACCACATAGGTCTTGCTGGCCTCCCGGGCAGGCGTGGTAATGGTGAGGGTGTTGCCCGATATGGATACGATTTGGGCAGCCAGGGAGGTGCTTGTACCTTGCTCATATACCTTGATTTCCGATACGGAGGAAACCGGCTCGTTGAATTTAATTTCCACCTTGGACAGGTCAACGGCTTCAGCTGTTTCAATGGCGGTAAACGTGTCATCCACCAAAAGGCCCAGAGAAAGGATTTGTGCTCGTGTTACCACTTCTCCCTCAATAAGCTTCTGCACCATGATATCTCCGGTTCGGGAATTGGAGGTAATGGCCGCATAGAGTATATTAACCGCATTGGTTCGTGTGGGAATAAAATTGGTACTGTAGTGGCTGATATAATCGGCAAGGCTGATAAGGCCTAAATCCCTTGCAGTAGTGTATATGGTATCATCGGTGAAGTCCGTGCCTTCGCGATAATCCATAGCTATAAGCACAAGCTTCAGAAACTCCTTTTCGTTAATTATCTCCAACGGCTTATACTGTGTGGTGCTGCGGCTGGTAAAGCCATTTATATAGCCATATCCCACATAAGGCGCGTACCATTGGGCGGCAGGGACGTCGGTATAAACGGTGGTGCTGTACTGTGTCTTATTGGCCAGTACATAGTCACCCTTTCCGATGAGGCGGATAATAAACGCCAGAGCCTCGCTTCGGGTAAGCTGGTTGTTAAGATAATAGTTTCCGTTGGAACCGCTGATAATTTTTAAGGTGTTCAGCAGGGTAACTTTTTCTGTGACGGTTTTTTCTGCAGCGTTGGCATAGGTATGAGTAGAAACCGTAAATGCCAGCACCAGGCTTAAAACAAACAGGCACAGCTTTGCGTAATGCTTCATCTTATGTACTCCCTTCATTCTGGAGGATTTTATTAATACTATTTTACCATAATCTTTCTATATAAAGGGAAGCTTTTTATCATAAATTGTAGAATTGTGGAAAGTGCTCTTTGCGGATTACATGTATTTCGGCAAAACAAAATACGGGGTTGACGCTATTTTTATGTGGTCTAAACATTTCTTAACGCCATTTTTACCGGCCTGCATGCTATTATTTATCCAGCAGATGAAGACATTATTTGTTTTTCGCTATATGAAAATTAAGCATAACAGGGTATAATTATGACGTTGTATGCTTAAGCATATGGCTTTTTTTTATTGTAAAGGGTTTTTTTGCCCCGGGTCATCGAAGATTGCCAAAGCGGGTATCCTAAATGGGATTAGCGATCAGCCAAGCTATAAAAGGATTGAATGGAATGAATAAATGGATTATTTTATTAATTGAGGACGAGCAGGTCATAAGCCGATTTATCTCCGCAGCGCTTTCCAGTGAGGATTATCAGGTTGTGAGGGCCGCTTCAGCAAAGGAAGGCATGCTGCTTGCGTCGTCACGAAGGCCGGATCTTATTTTGCTGGACTTGGGGCTTCCGGACATGGACGGCATGGAGCTGTTAAGGGATTTGCGTTCGTGGAGCGACATTCCGGTTATTGTTGTGTCGGCAAGAACTCATGAAAGAGAAAAGGTAGAGGCTCTCGATATGGGTGCCGACGATTACATTACAAAGCCCTTCGGTACGTCGGAGCTCCTTGCCCGCATACGCACCGCGCTCAGGCATAGCCGCAACAAGCTGCCGGAAGGTACGAATCGGCCAAGTAAAATAGTCATTGGTGAGCTTACCCTTGACAATGAAAAGCGAAAGGTTACCAAAGGGGATAAAACCATTCATTTGACTCCCATAGAATACAAAATCATCGATTTACTGTCGGTTCACGTGGGTAAGGTTCTTACCCATGATTTTATTATGCGTGAGGTATGGGGGCCTTATAACGTTGAAAATCAAATTCTGAGAGTTAATATGGCCAACCTGCGCCGTAAAATTGAGGATAATCCCGGCGAACCCCGTTACCTTATAACAGAGCTTGGGGTGGGCTATCGCATGTCGGAATCCCCTTGATGCCTTAAGCGGCCCGGAGTAGGACCATTGGGCTTAAGGCGGGGTTAACCCCTGTGCTTAAAGTACTTAAATATGAAGGACGGACTGAAATGCTGCTGGCAGCGGAAAAAATATCAAAAAGCTATAGCGAAAAAAGATTACTCAGCGAGGTTTCGCTTTTTATCAATGAAGGTGAGAAAATCGGTGTAATCGGTATTAACGGAACAGGAAAAACAACACTTCTGAAAATATTATCGGGGACGGAAACCACTGATTCAGGAAGCCTGACAAAGGCTCAGGGCTTAAGAATCGGTTATTTGCCGCAAAATCCTGTTTTTGACACACCCAGGACCATAATGGAGCAAACCATGGAAGGCCTGGGCAGGCGGGCGGATCCTCAAAAGGAATACGAAGCCAAGTCTCTGCTTACCCGTTTTGGAGTTGCAGAGTTCGACCGGGATGTAACCCTTCTTTCAGGAGGCCAGAAAAAGAGAGTGGCCATTGCGGCGGTTCTTGTGAATCCCTGTGATGTGCTCATTATGGACGAGCCTACAAACCATCTGGATCAGGAGATGGTCACCTGGCTCGAAGCCTATCTTCAAAAATTTTCCGGAGCCCTTGTGATGGTCACCCATGACAGGTATTTTTTGGACCGTGTGGTTAACCGAATCGTGGAAATCGACAGGGGAGCTCTTTA
>JAEXPO010000454.1 GCA_023446675.1 Bacillota bacterium
TATGCCTGTGTTCAAGGGCAGGCTTCTGGTTAAATACTTTCTGTCCTACCTCATACTGCTTGCAGCTATTTTCGGGGCTCTGGCCTTTATCTTTGCAGGTGTTTTTTCCTTCACCCGCAGCCAGGTGGAGAATTCGGTTATGAGCCGCTTTGAGCAAATAGGCATCGTATTTGAAAGCCAGATGGAATCCCTTAAAACCACGGTGGATCTGATACATACCAATGAATACCTCACCCGTTTCAGGCTTTCAAACAGCGATTACATGGCTTATAACGGCATCAAGGAGCTTAAAAAGCTTCGGGCCTCCAACAGCTTTATCTATGATGTCTTTCTGTCCTACAAGGACGGGTATGTTTACAGTGCCAAAGGCAAGTCTACCGAAGAGGTATACCTTGGCGCCGTGCTGTCCCTCAACGAGGAAAGCTGCGCCAGGATTAGCTCCATTTTAAAAGATCCCCCGGGCAGGGGGATCTATTCCCTTTATCAGAGCAACATTGCCGGCAGCCAGCCAGCCCATATGCTTTGCACCTTTCCTCTTATGGAGGACAGTGCCACCGTCGCTACGGTGGGGTTTGTGGTTTCGTCGTCAACCGTCGGGAAAACACTTGAAAAGCTCCTGGGTGAATTGCGAAGCGGGGTTCGGATGACTCTCCCGTCAGGAGAATTTTTTATGGAGGTGGTTTCGAAAGCTGAGGAGTCTCCCTTTTCAGAGGATGTAAAGCCAAAGTATATGTACTACCCCTACAGGACGGAGGGCGTGGGCTTTACCTTTGACATGGCGATTGATACCGAAGAAGTGTTGAAGCCGGTTAAAGAGCTGCAGCAGAGAAGCTACCTTGTTATATGTGCCACCTTCATTCTTGGCCTGCTGCTTTCCTTCTATTTCAGCAGAAGGCATTATAAGCCCATTAAGCTTCTTAACAAGCGTGCCATAGAGCATACCGGAAGGAATATTCTCATTGACGCGGGCAATGAATTTGACGCCATTTTAAAGTTGATGGACTATGAAGGGCTGGAGAACCGAAAGCTATCCCAAAAGGTTGATGAAATTGGTTTTATTCTCCGCCAGCAGTCCTTCGAGCTTCTGCTTTCCGGTACGCTCAGGGATGAAGAGCGGGTTTCGGAGCTTATTCGGATGGGCGAGATCCAAATTCAGGACACCTACACAGTCATGATTGTCATGGCGGAGCGAAACGACGGCGAGAAAGCCGACATGCTTCTCATTGCGGAAGGGCTGGCAAAGCTTTTCGGAGCCTATTATATAACCCGGATTATGGAAATGGAGGCGGCTGTATTTGTTGTCAATCTAAAGGATGCGGATCCGGCCAAAGCACTGAGAAGAAATGCGGTGAGAGAGGCGTGCAGCCGGTTTGCGGGGCACCCCGCCCTGGGGCTTTTCTTCTGCTTTAGCCGGGTTAACCATGACCCCTCGTCCATCAGCAGGGCATATACGGAGGCAATGGTTTGCGCCGAACAGAGGCTGTTGTCTTCGGAGAAGTGGGGCCCGGAGGGATCGGAAGACAATGTGCTGTTTTTTGAAAGCCTCTTCCGTCACAGTGCCCGGGGGTATCATCTTGAGGGTGAGGATTTGGAATGTCTTATAAGAAATCTGGAGAAGGGTGATTATAACTCCAGCATGGCCTTATTTGAAGCAATCTTAAGGAAGCTCCATGGAAAAAACCTCTCTCCCCATGCCTTGAAGTTTCATTATTACGATTTACTCTACCGCATTTTTCATCACTTTACCTATGAAGGCATGGAAAGCCAGGTGCTCAGTCTTCTGGAATCGGACTGGGGCTCGGCGGAACAGTTTACCCTTAAGATGAAGGGGCTTTTCAAGCGGATTATTAAGGGTCGGGCTAAAAAAGCGGAGGCCGATCCGATTACCCAAATGGTGGAATATATTGACCATAATTATAGAAGAAGCGATTTGAGCCTGGCTGCTCTTGCCGAGCGTTTCCAAATATCTCCCAATTACATCAGCAGGTTCTTTAAGGAGAAAACCGGAGAAAGCTATATTAGTTATCTTTCAGGCGTGCGCCTGAAAAACGCCTACGCGCTGGTGCTTGAAAGCGAGCTTGCGATCCATGAAATTGCGCAGGAGGTAGGGTATCTGGATTCTGTCAATTTTATAAAGAAATTCAAGAAGGCCTATGATACAACTCCTAATGAGCTGAGGCTTAAGCACAGGCAGAAAACAGCAGGTAGCGAAAAACAGCACCTGGCAGATAACTGAAGCGGATTAAAAAAGTGGGAAAGGAAAACCGTATGGATTCGGTAAATAAAAGCATTAAGTATCATAAAGAAATTACTCTGTCCGGAAGCTATGACGTAGCCGTTTGCGGAGGAGGCTGCGCAGGCTTTACGGCGGCTCTCCAGGCCGCAAGGCTGGGAGCGCGGACCTGTGTCATTGAAAAAACAAATATGCCCGGCGGAATATTAACCTCCGGAAGAAATAACGAAATTGCCCTTTTTAACGCAGGAGAAACACCGGTTGTGAGGGGAATTGGCTGGGAGTTTGTTAAGCGGCTTGAGACCATGGGCTACGCCCGCATACCCCAATTTAAATCCGGAGTGCGTCATTCCCAGCAGGGAGTGCATGTAAACATACCCATGGCAGCCTTCCTCATGGAAACCATGTGGGAGGAGGCAGCCATAGATACCTGCTACATGACAACCCTCACCGACATGATAAGGCAGGAGGAGGGGTGGCTCCTTATCACCGCGGATAAGGGCGGCCTTCACGCAATACAGGCCAGGCGTGTGGTGGACTGTACCGGAGACGGGGACGCCTGCTTCTTTGCCGGAGCCGAATATGAGCTGGGGGATGAAACAACCGGCGCGCTCCAGCCGGGGACTCTGGGCTTTTTTGTGGATGTGAGCGGAGCTGAAAATCTTAAGCATGACAAGGTACGGGAGGCTTACGGAAAATCTCTTGAGGACGGCAGCCTCAAGCACGGGGATATATGGTCCACAGGCGCAACCCCCTTCCATGCTATTCTCAATAAGGGCAACAATATTAATCATGTTGGAATTGGGGTGGATTATCAGGAAAACCGAACCCAAATTGAAAAGGAGGGCCGAAAATCCATAGCCCGTCTCTCGGAATGGTTCAAAAAGCATTTTCCAGAACTGGGAGAAACAGAGGTTGAAATATCCGGTGTGGCGGGGGAGGTGGCCCTGCGTGAAACAAGAAGAGTCGTTTGCGATAAGAGAATAACGGTGGAGGATTACGCCGGAGGAAGAAAATATGAGGATGGGGTAAGCCAAAGCTATTATCCTATCGATCTTCACAAGCATAACGAGAAGGACGGAACCCTGTACAATATCTATCTTGATGAAAAAACAATTCCCGCCATTCCCTTTGGAGCCATGCTGCCCAAGGGCCTTAAGAATATTCTGGTGGCAGGCCGCTGTATCAGCGGCGACAGGCTGGCCCAGTCGGCTTACCGGGTGAAGGCCTCCTGTATGGGCATGGGGCAGGCCGCCGGGGCGGCAGCAGCCCTGTCCGTGCTTAAGGGAAGGGATCTCAGAGCCCTTGATCTTAATGAGCTGAAAACGGTTTTAAAAGAACACGGGGCCATCCTGCCCTGAGTTTTATCGGCAGCAACACCCCGGAAAGAGCACTGGGTTCTTTTCGGGGTGTTTTTTATGCCCTGTCAGCGTTGTTCGGTTTCAGAAGGCAATTTTCCGATGTACTTCTTATAGGTTCGGGTAAAATAGGATAAATTGTCAAAGCCGCATTGAAGGGCCGCGCTTCCCACATTGCAGCTCTGGGACAGGAGCAGGGCTTCCGCGTTTTTACAGCGGACAATATTAATATAGGAAAACACGCTGTAGCCCGTCATGGTCTTGAATAAGCGGCAAAAATAATATTTGCTGAAGCCTGCCGTTCGGGAAAGCTCCTCAAGGGTAATGAGACGGCCGCTGTTCTCCTGAATAAAGGAAATGGCCTTTCTCACAGCGCTTTCCTGGCTTATGGGCGAGGATTCCTTTTCCGTGGAGGCATGGTTGCGGCATAAATGTACAAGAAGCCCCAGGATGGAGGCCTTAACGGCAGGACGCTGGTAATGGGCGTTCCCTTCAAGCTCCTTAACCACATTGTGGAATTTTTCAAAGGCTTCCCTGTCGGAGATGATGCTTTGAAAAACAAGGCCCTCAATGTCCATGTCAAACTGGCGGCAAAAGTTTTTATCGATGATTAGACAGTAGTACTGGGTAAGATCACTCAGAGCCGCAATGCGATGGATATTACGTGAATTTATTATGGCCAGCTGCCCTTCGGAAGCAGCTACCCGGTTTTGGTTCATGGTGATTTCAGCGGTGCCCTTCATAAAGCACAGTATTTCCAGGTTTTCGTGCCAGTGAGGAGGAAAATCCGTGCCCTCCTTCCTAACCGTATCAAAGTGAAAAATAAAGGGCAAATTAGGATCCGGATGGGTATGCAGTTCATAGCTTGACTTTCTCATGTAAGCTTCCTTTTAAACCTCCCCGCAGCCGTTTTTATGGTTTTTTGAGCCAAACCGGTTCCGGTTGGCTCATGGATTGGTTATGGATAAGTTATGGATTAGTCATGGACTGGCCATGGACGGGTAATGGCTTGGTCATGGC
>JAEXPO010000475.1 GCA_023446675.1 Bacillota bacterium
CAAATGCTGGATCAGGTCCTGGAGATTTTTGAAATAACACCGGATTACGATTTAAATATTATGCAGGAAAGACAGACTCTTGCGGGAATAACCAGCAAGGCTATGGAAGGCCTTTATGAGGTGTTCCTTAAAGCAAGGCCGGATATTGTGCTTGTCCACGGGGACACCACCACCACCTTTGCCGCATCCCTTGCCGCCTTCTACACTCAAACGGCTATCGGCCATGTGGAGGCCGGGCTTCGCACCTTTGACAAGTATGCGCCCTACCCTGAGGAAGCCAATCGACGGCTGACAGGGGTGCTTGCGGATATTCACTTTGCTCCCACAAAAGCCAACAGAGAAAATCTTCTTCGGGAAAATGTTTCCGATGATGCCATATATATTACGGGAAACACGGTTATTGACGCTCTTCAAAAAACCATCCGTGACGATTATACTTTTGAGGATCCTTTTTTAAAGAATTATGCCTTCGGACATAAAAAGGTCATTGCCGTAACCGCTCACCGCAGGGAGAATTTGGGACAGCCCTTTGAGAACATATTCCGGGCCCTCCGGAATATTTGTGAGGAATTCGAGGAGGTAGAGCTCATCTATCCCGTTCATCTTAATCCCGCGGTACGGGAAACTGCCGGGCGCTTTTTAAGCGGCCATGAGCGCATTCACCTCATTGAACCCCTCATTGTGCAGGACATGCATAATCTTATGGCTCGGTCTTACCTTATTATGACCGACTCGGGAGGACTGCAGGAAGAAGCGCCGTCCCTGGGAAAGCCTGTTTTGGTACTGAGAAACGAAACCGAGCGCCCAGAAGCCATTGCTGCCGGAACAGTCAAGCTTGCCGGAACCGGGTACGAATCGGTATATGAAAGCGCACACCTGCTTTTGTCCGACAAAGGCGAGTATGAGAAAATGACCCGGGCGGTAAACCCTTACGGCGACGGCAAGGCCTGTGCCCGCATCCTTGATGCGCTGCGCTTCCGCTATGGTATGACAAAGGAAAGGCCCAGAGCCTTTGGGGTTGATAATGGCTGATTTTTTAACCCATGTGCTTCATTCCGATGCCGTTTTGGATCGCATTGAAAGCCGGAGAATTGTAGAGGGGATTTTAAAGAAAAAACCCTTGTACCGGCTTGGCGCCCAGGGGCCGGACACCCTGTTTTACGATCATTGCTTTCCCGGAAAAGGGAAGGGGCAGCTGAAGGATTTGGGTGAAACCATGCACAGGCATCATACCGCAGCTTTTCTGAAAGCGGGCTTTGAAAGGCTTCAAAACCTGTCCTGGGAGGAAGGCTGGTCGGATCTGGCCGTTTACATGAGCGGCTTTATCTGTCACTTTACTTTGGACAGCCTGATTCATCCCTATGTTTATTGGGCCTGCACTCACTGGATTTGGACTAAAAGCGGCACACCCGCCCATACAACCCATCAGAGGGTTGAACTCATGCTGGATGCCCTTTACTGGAAAGAGGGCAGGGGTGTGCCTGCCAGCCGGGTCAGACAGCGCAAGCTCATTGACATTGGCAAGCACTGGCCGGATACGGTGGCAGATTTTTTAAAGACAGCTTTTCTTGAGATCTATGGCGTAGAAACCACCTCCAGGGAATTAGACCGGCTGTTAACGGACTGCTACAGAGGCTGCGACCTGCTTTATGACCCGTTAAATTGGAAGAAGTCCCTTGTAGGCTGGCTGGATTCTCTTACAGCCGGCGCTGTTCGCCCTGCAAAGGTTCCCTGTCCCTCCGCTGTGGATGACACTATTGACTGGGCCAATCGAAAAAAACGAAGCTGGTTTCATCCCTTTTCAGAAATGGACGATCGAACCGCCTCTGCGGACGATATACTGGAAGAGGCAGCCTGCAAGGCCTCAAACCATATAAATATACTCTTTTCACGGCTTTACAGGCATGAGCCGATAGACGATCTTTTCTTAAATATCAGCTATGATACGGGTCTTGATTGCGCGGATCCCATTGACACGGATCCTATCCACGCGGAACCTATCCACGCGGATTCCATCGACACGAATCCCAGCGAGGCGAGCCCAACCTAAAGAAACGAGGAATAATAAGCATGAATAATGAAACCGGCATGTCCGGAGACTATATTGTAAAAGCAATGGCCCTGGGAGGCTCTGTTAGGGTTTTCACCACTGTCACAACCCAAACCGTGGCCGAAGCGGGACGGCTTCATGACATGAATCCCACACCCTGTGCGGCTTTAGGAAGAGTACTGACAGGAATTGCCCTCATGTCCCAAACGCTTAAAACCGAAAAGGATACGCTTACGGTTCAAATACGGGGTGACGGACCCATTGGGGGGATTGTTGCCGTAACTGACGCTCAGGCCCGGGTGAGAGGTTATGCCTATAACAACCACTTTGATATGCCTTTGAATGAATTGGGTAAATTTGACATCGGGGGTGCAGTAGGCAAAGGCTATTTAAACGTCATAAAGGATATTGGCATGAAGGAGCCCTATATCGGCTATGTGGATCTGGTATCGGGAGAAATTGCAGAGGATTTGGCCTATTATTACGCCTATTCCGAGCAAATCCCTACCGTAATGAATCTTGGGGTGCTCATCGGTGCCGAGGGCAAGGTGCTTGCCGCAGGAGGCTATTTTATTCAGCTTATGCCCCAGTGTGACGAAAGCGTTATTGAGAGGATTGAAAAGAGGATAAAAAGCCTTCCCTCCGTTACCGCCATGATACATGACGGACTTAATCCCGAAGAGCTTCTTCATGCTCTGATGGGCGGTGATAGGGAACATGATGCGGAAGATTCCTACGAAATATTGTCCCGCTGCCCGGTCGTCTACCATTGCTACTGCTCCAGGGAAAGAATGGAAAGGAACCTTCTGAGCCTGGGCCGCAAGGAGCTTTCCGAAATAGCCACGGATGAGAAGGGCGCCGAGCTTCATTGCCATTTTTGCAATAAAAAATACCATTTTAACCGCCAGCAGCTTGAAAACCTGCTGGAATCAGCCCGGTGAAAGGCTTCTGATTCAATTCGCCTTAAAACGGCTTTCTTTGGTTCAAAGGGCCGGCATGTAATAAAAAGAAAAGGTTATGGCAACAATAGCATAAGATTGTTGCCATTTTTTTTTCTCCGCGCCACCGGTAGTGGAGATAATTCATTGAAAAAAGGTGAATACTAACATCAAAATGATAATGGCAAATGGAGGGAGAGTATGAAGAAACGTTTTGTAGCTGCAGCGCTTGTTGTTTTCTGTTCTCTTGCGGTAATCGGTTTATCAGACAGGGGAGCCGTTAAGGCACAGGCTGCGCAAACCTTTGAAAAAGTAGACTTTATCAGCGGAGTGGTCACTGCCAACGAGCTGAACCTCAGGGAGGGTCCTTCCCTGGATCATGAGATTTTAGGTGTCTTCAAGCGCTATAAATGGGTGAACGTACTGGCTGAGATTGACGGCTGGTATGTGGTTTTCGATCCGGATACAGGCAAAGTGGGCTGTGTCAAAAAAGAGTATTTGACGGATGCATCGAAAATCGATCAGGGAGAGATTGCCAAGAATAATCCCAATGTACCTATCGTAACGGCAACACCCGCTCCTGCCGCCACCGCAACACCAGTCCCCAACACTTCCGCAACACCGGCTCCTAATGAGAACCAGTCGGGGGATCTTTCTTCGGAAGAAACCCAGCTGCTGAATTTAATTAACGAGCAAAGAGCTCAGCAGAAGCTGTCAGCACTGCAGGCCGATACCGAGCTTATGAAGGTAGCCCGCCTAAAGGCCCAGGATATGGTTCAAAACAATTATTTTGACCACATTTCGCCCACCTATGGCTCCCCCTTTGATATGATG
>JAEXPO010000586.1 GCA_023446675.1 Bacillota bacterium
CCGCTATACCGAGCAGCTTATGAAGCTGGGGGCGGACATCAGCATCCAGGGACGGACGGCTATTATACGGGGTGTGGAAAGATTAAAAGGTGCGGATGTAGAGGCCAGGGATTTGCGCGGCGGCGCAGCCCTCATTATTGCCGGACTCGTGGCTGAAGGTGAAACCCGGATAAGCGGGGTTAACTACATCGACAGGGGCTATGAAAATGTGGAGCGTGTGCTGTCCAAGGTGGGAGCAAACATACGCAGGGTTGAAGATACAAAGGATTCTCTGTTATAATTGGAAGATAAATCTTCCCAACGAGAAGAGGATGGAAAATGCCGGATAAAAGGTCGGAAGGCCGGAGTAAGCGAAAGAAAAAAGGGCTTGCCTTTGCTGCTGTTCTGGCGGTGCTGGCATTCATTATGCTCATTCTGCTTTTTGCACCGTTTTTAAATATCCACAGCATTGAGGTTTACGGAGAAAACCATTACAATGAGGATGAAATTCGAAACCTCTCAGGAATACTTCCCGGCGAAAACGGTTTCCGGCAAATTCCGCTTTCGCCAGAAGCAATCCTAAGCCTTCGACTGACGGAAGCGGAACAGAAGCTTAAAGCTCTTCCTTATGTTAAGTCGGCGGTTGTGCGTTTGGTTTTTCCCGATACGGTAGCTGTTACAATCACAGAGCGCACGCCGGCGGCCTACATCGTCTATCTTGGCAGCTATCTCACCGTGGATGAAGAGGGTTATGTGCTGGAGGTAACCGCCACTGCGCCATCCGAGGAGCTTAAGGAGCTTCGGGGCATCCATTTTACCAAGTATGCGGTAGGGGGGCGGCTTGAAGCGGATAATATCAGCCTGGTACGTCTTGGGGTGGATGTGCTCAATGCCGTAAAAAACTCCGACAGTTCCTCAAAATTTGTAATGTGGGATGTACTGGACTGGGTGGATATGGTGGGCAGTGAAAGTGCCATGCTGTCCCTGGACAGAAGGGTTGTGGTTCGGTTTGATCCTGCGGACAAGCTGCAGTATACCATTGATTTTACGAAGCAGATATTTTTTACAAAGCTCAGTTCCCATGAAGCGGGGCGCCTTGAATTTCTGAATAACGAGGATCCAAGCTTTATTCCGGAATAAAGAGTCCAATTATGCACATAGGAGATGAATAGAATGATACCCTTGCTTGGTCTTATTGTCGGACTTTTAATAGGAATCTTCATACCCTTTCACATTCCCCAGACCTACTCCAATTATGCTGCGGTGGCTATCCTGGCGGCGCTGGATTCGGTTTTGGGGGGGCTGCTGGCATCCATGGATGGGAAATTTAAAATTAAGGTTTTTCTCTTGGGCTTTTTCTCGAACTCCTTGCTGGCAGCGCTTTTAGCCTATATCGGGGACAAGCTGGGCATACAGATTCATCTGGCTGCCATCTTTGCTTTCGGAAATCGAATATTTCTCAATTTCGGCAATATAAGACGCAAGCTGATAAATCCCGAAGAATAACGCATACAATATATATGCATAAAAATAGGTATTTTGGCCTATTTACCCCTATATGTTGCAGTCTGCGTGGATTTGTGAAACATTCAATATTGCTTTTACAGTTGTATGCTATATAATAGATATTATGAATATTCAAGCTGGAGGAAGTCTGCCCCGGAAGGGCCTTATTGCCTAATAAGCGGGAACAGGACAAGCTTCCAGGCTTATTTCAAACAGCGTTAATCGGACAAGTAAGCGCAAAGGCTAGAGTGTATACCAATGAGAATTGACAAAGGAGGACGAAGAGGTGTTGGAGTTTGATATCGATATGGACAGCTTTGCACGCATTAAGGTTGTTGGCGTAGGAGGCGGAGGAAACAATGCCGTCAACAGAATGATCAACTCCGGACTGCGCGGCGTGGAATTTATATCGGTTAATACGGACAAGCAAGCGTTGTTTCTTTCACAAGCAAACACAAAAATCCAAATTGGTGATAAATTAACCAAGGGTCTGGGTGCAGGTGCTAATCCTGAAATAGGGGAGAAGGCTGCCAATGAAAGCCGCGATGAAATCGCCATGGCTATAAAGGATGCGGACATGGTGTTCGTAACCGCAGGTATGGGCGGCGGCACCGGTACTGGCGCAGCTCCCGTTATTGCTCAAATCGCAAAGGAATTAGGCATTTTAACGGTAGGGGTTGTTACCAAACCCTTTCTGTTTGAAGGCAGAAAGCGTATGCAGCACGCTGAAAGCGGCGTGGAGGCATTAAAGAGTGTGGTGGATACCCTGGTGACCATCCCCAATGACAGGCTTCTCCAAATGGCTGACAAGAAAATGCCCCTGGTTAAAGCTTTCAATCTTGCCGACGACATTTTAAGACAAGGTGTTCAGGGTATATCGGACCTTATCGCCGTTCCCGGTCTTATTAACCTTGACTTTGCCGATGTCAAAACCATTATGCTGGATACAGGCCTGGCCCATATGGGTATTGGCCGGGGCACAGGAGAGAATAAGGCGGAAGAGGCTGCAAGACAAGCTATTTCAAGCCCGCTTCTGGAAACCTCCATTGAAGGAGCCAGAGGCGTACTTCTCAATATTACCGGAGGCATTGATCTGGGGCTGCAGGAAGTTAACCTCGCTGCCGAGCTTATTCAGGCCTCAGCCGATCCGGAAGCCAACATCATCTTCGGCGCCGTTATCGATGAAAACCTCAAGGATGAGCTTGTTATTACGGTTATCGCAACAGGCTTTAATAAAGGTATCGATTTGAAGCGGCCCAGCGTTGTACAAGGCACCGAGCATAAAAAAATAATTCCTGAGCAGCCCGTTAAAAGGCCGGTTATCGTTGAGGAAGAGGCCGACGGACCTCAAATTCCTACTTTCCTTAAGAGGAAGGGCTTTAGATAAGTCGGTTTGTCAAAGGTATACATAAGCCTTAAGGCCCTAAGGGCTCAAAACCGCTGCTGTTAAAAGACAGGGTGACAGTGCTTCCTTTCAGCTTTAAGCTTTGAAAGGAGCCTGTCGCCTTTTTATTATGAAAAGCGATCGCGAAACACATCAGGCAGGGCATCTTCAACCTAGTGCATAGGGAACAGTCTGTAAATATTAACGCCAAAAGAAGGGCGTAGCCGTGAATGCAGCGACTGGCGCAGCAAGCCAATTTGACCGGCGCGGATGAGGTGGGTTGTTATTGAAAAGTAAAAAAGGCTTTGCGTTAACTTGACATAAAAACCTGCCCATTGTAGAATAGTAAAGCATGAGATTTATGCAGGCTGCGTTGCAGCAAAAATCTTTAAAAAGTTTATATTGCGCTACTGTGGCTCAATGGCAGAGCAGCTCATTCGTAATGAGCAGGTTGTGGGTTCGATTCCCACCAGTAGCTCCAAGGCTATCAGGCTAAAACAGATGCAGAATTGTGTCTATTTTAGTCTGATTTTATGTTACAGCTCAAAATAAGTAATAGGAATTGTTATTTTTGCCTTAATTTATATTTTGTGAGGGTGATAGAAGGTGGAAAGTATCGCGCTGAAAATAATTAACACCAGTGCCTTAGCTGATTTAGAAAAGGAGAATGCACAGCTTCCGGATGAAAAGGAAAAAGCAGCTCGCATGCTTTTGATTGAAGCATTCATGGATAAGATTTCTGATTATGACGCGCATGTTTGGAAATATGAATACAACAAGTATTTGCGTTATCTGATTGATCGGGGAATTGAATTTGTCCCTTGCGAAAAGTCTTTTCTATTTACGCAGTGGGACGCATTGTTTTCTTCATTGGTTCCGGAACAGGTTAAAAGCAACACGATGCACTATAGCGATCAGTTTAAATGGCATATTTTTAGTTTTGGACTGTTAAAGGCACTGAATGATTTGCAGGCAAGACAGGCTTTCAATGCGCAAGAAAAGGGCTCGCTTTATATGTTTTTTCAGTATGGGGAGAAGGCCTTTCATATAAAAAACGCAGCTCTCTTGTCCGCAGAAGATTTAGATGTACTAAGCGACCATAGCACGTTGGATAATGCTGATATGTATATTTATGATCCGTTGTCAAAATGGACCTATGTCAAAACACATGAGGCGTCCTGCGGCCCATATTTCTACTGTTCAAAGGAGTAGGAAGTCTATGCAAAACGGTTTATGAAGAAAGTCCAGGTGAGCTGTAAGTCCATCAGTTCTGCACAAATGGAACAGAAGGACATGCTTAAAACCAGGATAGGTACATGTTTCTTTATTTGAGAAAGCTCGGAATTATAGCATAAAGTGTTAATGGCATAAATAATCAGGAATTTAGTACGGAGGATAAGGCGTAAAAATGGAAAAGAAAATCACAGGAGCAGACTATTTATACCTTGCTTTATACGCATTTGCAGGTATAGGGCTAGAACTTGTTTTAGTTGGAGTTGTCGAACCGCTGTTTGGTGTATCCTTAAAAACATATACAACCTTGCAGCATATTATCCATTGGGTGGTTATGTGTATAATATGGTTGCTTGCAGGGCTTTTCCTTATCAACTTAGCAAGTAAAAAATACGATTTCAACCTATGGGAAAATAAAAGTAAATTAAATGGCTGGCAGTACATAGGAGTCGTTATCTGCCTGGTTGTATCTATCGCTACGCATTATTTGGACTGGGAAGGCTTTAAGCCTCTTTTGGAGTTTCAGCGATTAGGAGCGTTAAAATTTATTTTCCAATACTTATATTATATATTTGAAGGCTTCTTAATATCTCTCATTGTCATCTTTGGACAAAAGGCTTGTGAGAAATGGTTTAAGAATGAAGCTATTCCTTATGGTGGAATTGTTCTTGCTCTAACATGGGGGCTTATGCATATTGTGTCTAAAGGAAGTGTTGCCGTTGGGCTATTATCTGCCTTTGGCGGATTTCTGTATGGCGCTGCTTATCTGGTGGTAGGGAAAGATTATAAAAAAGCCTTGCCTCTCATGTGCTTAATGTTTGTACTGTAAATAGCAGATTTCAGTTTGGGCTCTATTTGTATAAACCCTTTGACTTTGACACCGTGTCGTACTTTATAATCAAAATCAGGAAAAGAATGAGGTTAGGGTATGGATCTTCAAACAATCAGTCAGGTGTCAAGGGATTATGGAATTTCTACCAGAATGTTACGTTATTATGAACAGGTGGGATTAATTCAAAGCCTGCGAAAAGACGATTATGCTTACCGGGTTTATGATGAAAATACTATGAACCGTTTGCGGCAAATCGTAGTTCTGCGTAAGCTGCGCGTTCCCGTGAAGCAAATCATAAGCATCCTTAATAATTATGACGCGGCGGAAGCAGTGGACATTTTCAGGCAAAACATAAGCCGGATAGACGGCGAAATAACTGCGCTGTCTACTGTTAAATCCCTATTGACGCGTTTTGTTGAGGAAATCAATAATAAAGCCGGTGTTAATTTAAAATTCCTTGGCGATGAAGCTGTATTCTCTGTTATTAGCTCTCTTTCTTTTTCAGATAATCAAATTAAAGAAGCGAAGGAGAATTTGTCAATGGAGGACTTAAACAAAGCTAATGAAGAATTAATGAAGCTGGAAGACAAGGACGTGCGGATTATTTACCTTCCGCCAATGACAGTAGCTGCCGCTTACGCTTCGGGAGAAGGCAGTCTGGACAAAACCTCGGACCTGGTAAACAAATTTATAAAAGAGAGCGGATTGTTAAAAATTAAACCCGACGCACGCGGTTTCGATTTCGACTGCCTGGGAGGCGGGGCAGAGCCTGGAGAAAATTCCCATGGACATGAAGCCTGGGTGTCTGTTCCTGATAATATGGAAATACCTGCACCGTTAATAAGACGAGAGTTCAAAGGCGGATTATATGCCGCTCATGTGTTAAGGGCGTGGGACTTCCAGGATTGGCGGCGGCTTAAGGAATGGGCTGCTGGAAGCGAAAAATACGCTATTGACTGTGATTCCCCACGGTGGGAACCGGCCGAAACAGGCTACGGCCAAGGTTTTGAAGAAACATTGAATCTCTATCATTTTATTCAAGAGCACAATGCCGAAATGGGTTATTTACAGCTTGATTTGCTGTTGCCTATTAAGGAAAGGGATAATGGATAATATTTAAATG
>JAEXPO010000609.1 GCA_023446675.1 Bacillota bacterium
CCCTGGAATTATGCAGCAATGTGGTTCTGTGCGTCAATCTTATTGATGAAGCGGAGCAAAAAAAAATTAAGGTTGACTTTGATGAGCTTGCCCTGCTCCTTGGTGTTCCCGTTGTGGGCACAAATGCCAGAAGCGGCAAAGGATTGGACGCACTCATGGATGCCATCCAAAAGGTGGTGACAGACTCCTCTCCCTCACCCCATTTTGTTCCGGGCTACGAGGAGGCTGTGGAGAATGCCATCGAACAGGTTCAAGCCGCAATAACACCCCACATTGAGGGAAGGCTTCCGGAAAGGTGGACAGCACTTAAGCTTCTGGATGGCGAAAAAAATCTCATTAACACCTTGAATACCAAGCTTCCCCAGCCAATTGAGCAGTACAAGGATGTGCAAAATGCACTGGAAGCAGCCTGGGGTAAGCTTGTTGAGTATGGCATAGGACGTGAAACACTGCGGGACAGAGTTGTTTCAAAGCTGGTGCTTCTGGCTGAAAAGATAGCCTCCAGTGCTGTCTCCCGTGAAAAGGGAAATGCCCGGGCCCGTGAACAGCGCATCGACAAAATCCTTACATCCAGAGTTTTAGGCTTTCCTCTTATGCTTGCCATGCTCCTTGTGGTTTTTTGGATAACCATAAGCGGAGCCAACGTGCCCTCTTCCCTATTGGCCACAGGCTTTTCATGGCTGGAGGATAAGCTGAACCTCTGGTTCCAGGCGGCAGGTGCCACTGCCTGGCTCCAGGATCTTGTAATATCCGGCATTTACAGAACCCTGACATGGGTAATCGCAGTAATGCTTCCTCCAATGGCTATATTTTTCCCTTTGTTTACATTGTTAGAGGATTTAGGGTATCTTCCCCGTATAGCCTTTAATCTTGACCATTTCTTCAAAAAAGCCTGTGCACATGGCAAACAAGCGCTTACCATGTGCATAGGCCAAAAAGGAATGCCGTCGAGTCAAAAAAAATGACGGGTCGTAGAGGGATCTACAGAAAAACGGTAACTAATTTTAATGCTTTGATGCTTTACCTCTCCCTCGGAGGTTCTTTCATAGTACCCCTGGCCTATTTCAATTCTGTCTACCGTACGAAACAGCAAATCAGGCGTGAGCTCCTTAATGGGAACCAAGTCCTTTAATCGTTTTAAAAGCACTTCCTCCATGTCCTTTGCAGTGGGCTTTGTTTCCCTTGCTAACGCTTCCGCAGCCTTCATCTTGCCTTGGATTAGGGCATACTCCTTTTCATAGGTTGAAAGCAGCTTTTCAAGCCGCGAGGCATCTAAAAGTCCTCGGGAATGATCGTCATACAGCTTTTCTATAAGGTGATCCAGCTCTCTCAGACGTTTTTCAGCAAGCTTTATTTCCTTTCCATTCTCCGGTGAGGCCTTTTCAGCCTTCCTCTCCCGGATCAAATCCTTTATTAGCTCCCGGATGTCTTCATCTTCAAGCCGTGCATGGGAATTAAGCTCAGTCAGCACCAGCCGATATAGCGTGTTGTACTCAATAAAATGATTTGTGCAGGCGGCTTTTCCGTGAAGCTTATAGCTGCCGCAGGCCAGATCTGCCGGGGATCCCTTTTTGCGATTGCCCACAGACGACATGTTTTTTCCGCATTCGGCGCATTTGGCAATACCGGAAAACAGGTTGCGGAAGCCCTTCGAGCCTGCCCGGCTTCTTGCTTCCCTGCGCTTTTGAACCCGCCTGAACAGCTCCTCCTCAATTAAGGGTGCATGGGTGCTTTCTACCACCACCCAATCCTCCCGGGGCTTTTTCAGGGTCATCCGGCTTTTAAAGGAAACCTTTGTGGATTTGCCCTGGGCCATATGCCCAAGATAAACCTTGTTTGCGCATATTCTCCCAATAGTTCCCGGCGTCCATTCTCCGCGGCTTGTATAGTGTTCAGGATTCAAATGAGGGTATTGGGCGCACCGATAAACGGCAGGCGCAGGGCAACCCAATTGGTTTAGCTGCCGTGCAATCGACGATGGCGGCATACCCCTGCCGGCCATTTCAAAGATGCTTTTGACAATATCTCCCGCCTTTTCGTCCACCACTAGATGGTGACGGTCTGCCGGGTCCTTGCGGTAACCGTAGGGTGCAAAATTGCCGATGTAGCTCCCATCCTTCATGCGGGTAACAAATGCCGTACGGATTTTCTTTGATGTATCCCGGGCGTACATTTCATTGATTACATTTTTAAAGGGAACAATGTCATTTATCTGATTTTTTGAATCATAACCGTCATTAATGGCTATATAGCGAACCTTTTTGGATGGAAAGTAAATTTCGGTGTATTGACCCGTGGCAATATAATCCCTTCCTAAACGGGAAAGATCCTTTGTGATTACAAGATTTACCCTTTGAGCCTCAATATCTTTAATGAGACGCCTGAATTCCGGCCTGTCAAAGCTGGTTCCCGAATAGCCGTCGTCCACATATTCATCGTAAACCTGAAAGCGGTTCTCCTTTGCATAGGCGTAAAGCATTTTTCGTTGGCTTATGATGCTTGCGCTTTCCAGAGTGCCTGCATCATCCTTTGAAAGCCTCATGTAAAGCGCCCCGTGATATACCGTGTTTTCACCGTTCAGGGGCAGCTCAGTCTTACGGTCAAGGTCTCTTTTTCCCTCCGGTCCATCTTGAGACAACGTCTCCA
>JAEXPO010000002.1 GCA_023446675.1 Bacillota bacterium
CAGAAAAGCAGCCCTGTCCGAAATGCGGAAACTTCCTTACCCAAAAAACCAAAGCCGGGGTAACGGAAAGAAAGTGTTCCAACTCCGAGTGTGATTTCATTGAGGAAGAACGCAAGGAGGGCGCGGAAGCGGGCAAAACCGGAAGAGGCAGAAAAAAGGCCGTTAAAACGGCCTCGGATTCAGAGAATAAAGCTGAATAAGTGAATCAGGGAGAGACGTAATCCTCAACCAGGTTCATTGTACGGTCATAGGAGGCGTATACCTCGGCAAGAACATCTTCCGGGTATGCGCCTTCTTCATAAAAAGCCTCCCGGGGCACAGGTATGACCTTAAACTTATAGGTTCCGTCCGCCTTGTACCGCCATAACCAGGTTGGTATGTGATCCACCTCATTGATTTCGGTCTTTCCGGTAGCAGGATCCTTGCTCAGTGTAATTTGAACGAGCATACCGTCCTCCGCAAGCTCCTTATTGGTATGGGGAGCCCCTGAGGCGCCTCTTCTCTGGTTGGAGACGAAATTACCCATGGAATAAATAATGTATTTGGTTTCTTCCTCATGCTCGATGTACTCCGTGGGCTGCACCACATGGGGATGGGAGCCCAACACAATATCCGCCCCCCAGGATACCAGGTCGCGGGCCAGCTTTTTCTGGGAATCGGAGGGTGTCTGACTGTATTCCACACCCCAGTGCATGCTCACAACTGTGATATCCGTCTTTTCCTCAAGCTCCTCAAGCTCCTTCTTCATGCGTTCAGGCTCGAAGAGGGCCAGATGCCTTTCCTGCTGTTCCTTTGTCAGTCCGGCTTCCAATCCGTTGCACCCGTAGGTGTAGGCCATGAACCCCACAGAAATGCCGTTAAGGTCCCGTATGAGATACCGGGGCTCTTCACCGTCATAGGCGCCAATGACCTCCAGGCCTCTGGACCGGATATTCTCCCGGGTTTCCAGCATGCCCTTAATTTTTCTGTCCAGTTGGTGGTTATTGGAATTGTTAACAAGGTCAATGCCGACTTGCTTAAAAGCATCAAATATTTCAGGAGGACAGTTGAACATGGGGTAGCCTGTGTAATTGCTCCTGTCGTTGGTTGCAGCGCTTTCAAAGCTTATAAGTGAAAAATCCGAATGAAGGGTATATTCCTCCAGTTCGGAAAAAATATCATAAAAATCATACCGTTTCTCTTTTTCAATATAAGCCGAGTCCTGAAAGGTTTTATGGAGAACACAATCCCCGGCGGAAGTAAGCCTTGCCGTTATGGGGGTGGGCTCCGGCGTACTTGTGGGAGTGGGAGACGGGGTGGAGGCTCCAGAGGTGCCGGAGGGCTTGTCCCCTGAATTCGGGCGGGAGCTCTCCGATGCACGGGGACTTTCAGAAGGGTCAGGGGAGCTGCTGCATGCGGCTACAAGTATTGAGAATACCATTAAAAGTGCCAAACGGGTGAAAAACGTTACCGCTTTGCTTCCAGAAAACATGGTAGAACGTCCTTTCCTCGGAATCAATAATACTCATACATTTTAGCATCCATCAACTTTTAAGGCAAATAAATCCTTGTATTCCCCTCCTTGAGTGAATTTGGTTTAGGCATTGCTCCCAAGTTAAAATCCGTTTAAAATGTTTAAAGTGTTGTATTTAATATTAGGCTTCCTGAAGAAAGGATTTGATTATAATGAACAATAACAGAGCAATGGTTATCGGGGCCGGACTGGCCGGAAGCGAGGCAGCCTGGCAGCTTGCCCGTCAGGGAATAGAGGTGGATTTATACGAAATGAAGCCTCATAAAAAAACCCCTGCTCACCATTTGGATTCTTTTGCCGAGCTTGTATGCAGCAATTCCCTTCGCTCGGATCAGCTTGAAAATGCGGTTGGGCTTCTGAAGGAGGAATTAAGAAGGCTCGGGTCCCTTGTCATTTCCTGTGCCGACGCCACGCGAGTTCCCGCAGGAGGCGCACTGGCGGTGGATCGGGAATCCTTCTCCCAAATGATTACAGACAGAATTACAGCTCATCCCGGTATTACAGTACATCATGAAGAGGTGTCATCATTACAACATGACATCCTTGCGATATGTGCGTCTGGTCCGTTGACCTCTGATGCTTTGGCTGCAAGGATTTCAGAGCTTATGGGGGCGGATGGTCTGTATTTTTTTGACGCTGCAGCTCCTATTGTACGGCTTGATTCTATAAATACAGATATTGCCTTTCGGGCCTCCAGATACGATAAGGGTGAAGGGGATTACCTCAATTGTCCCATGGATCAGAAGCAGTATGATGCCTTTGTGAATGAGCTTCTTACCGCTGAGACGGCAGAGCTTAAGGATTTTGAGAATAAAAGGGTCTTTGAAGGCTGTATGCCCGTGGAGAGCATGGCAGCCCGCGGCCGGGATACGCTTCGGTTTGGCCCCTTAAAGCCTGTCGGGCTTGTGGATCCCTCTACCGGAAGAGAGCCCTGGGCAGTCGTTCAGCTAAGGCAGGACAATACGGCAGGGAGCCTGTACAATATGGTAGGCTTTCAGACCCATCTTAAGTGGGGGGAGCAAAAACGGGTATTTTCCATGATTCCGGGGCTTGAAAACGCTGTTTTTGAACGCTATGGCGTCAT
>JAEXPO010000289.1 GCA_023446675.1 Bacillota bacterium
GGATAGCTCTTTTTGTATTCCTGAACCTTTATAAGCCAGCTCTTCCAGCTATCCGCCCTTACAGGATGGTTCCAAAGCCCTTCCCACACATCCATACGCTCTTCCAGAGCCTCAAGAAATTCCTTAACCGGAGCCAGGAGCCCCTGCTCCTCCGGCCTTATTTTGCGGGACAGCTCCTCCGCATCAATATCCACCCGTACAATACGAGCATCTCTGGCAAAGGTTTCCGGCAGGGTTCCAGTCTGCCTTGTATCCAGCCTGGAGCCCAAAACGAGAAGAAAATCGCTGTTTGCAGCCGTTAGATTGGCATAGCGGTTGCCGTAGGCGCCAATCATGCCCACATAGCTTTTAAGGCTGTTATCCACGCCATCCCGTCCCATAAGGGATGTGACAACAGGAATGGAGAGCCTGGCTGTAATACGGTTTAATACTGCCGGGGCCTGGGAAAGCCTGACTCCGCCCCCCACCAGTATAACGGGCCTCGAGCTTAACTCCAATTGCTTTAAAATACCGTCCAGGACCTTTTCAGAAAGAGCATCATAAACCGGCTCCCTATTGCCCTCCCAGCCGGTGAGCTGTTTCTCGTCTATGTCCGCGCGCTGGACATCCATGGGCAAATCCAGGAGGACCGGACCCGGTCTTCCGGATAAAGCCGTATGTACAGCCCTTTCAAGCTCCAGCCGGATTCTGTTGGGATCGGTAATACGCAGGGCATACTTTGTGATTGGTTTCACAATACTGACAATGTCCGTCTCCTGAAAGCCCCTTTGACGAATGGCAAGATCCCCCTTGTATTCATAGGTGTTTACCTGGCCCGTGAGATACAGACAGGGAATGGAGTCAAAATAAGCGCTGCCTATGCCTGTTATCAAATTGGTGGCCCCAGGACCGCTGGTGGCCAGCGCCACGCCCAGCTTCTCTCCTGCCCGGGCATACCCCTCGGCTGCAAAAGCGGCTGCCTGCTCATGGCAGCAGCCGATAAACCGAATATTTTCAGGATATTTGAAAAAAGAATCCACCAGATGGGTTACCGCACCCCCCTGGTAACCGAAAACATGAGTTACCTGCCGGCGTATCAAAAACTGTGCTACATAGTCGGAAAGCTTCATACAGGGCTCCTTTCCCGTAAAGCTGAGTATTGTGCTATTTGGCTTGCGCTTAACTCCTTGCCTTCCGGCCCGCTGTAATGCTTATACCAGTCCAGCGTAAAGGAAAGCGCCTCCTCCAGCCTCAAAACCGGCGTCCAGCCAAGAAGAAGCCTGGCCTTGGTGAAGTCCAGAGTAAGAAGTGAGGCCTCATGGACGGCATCGGGATCCGATTTGTCAATAATCTCTCCGCTTCCCCACAGGCTAACCAGTGTTTCCGCAAGCCTTCCCACCGGCACCTGGGATTCGGCGCTGGGGGCAAAGTTCCATGGGCCGGAGAACTTTTTGGGTTCCACAAAGAGCCTCTCCCCAAGAAGGAGGTAGCCGTACAGCGGCTCAAGCACATGCTGCCAGGGCCTTACCGCACAGGGATTTCGGAGAATTATGGGCTCCCTGTTTAAAAGAGCCCGAACACAATCGGGCACCAACCGGTCGGCGGACCAGTCGCCGCCGCCAATGACATTGCCAGCCCGAACGGTTGCCACACCCTTTTCAACGCCGGTAAAAAAGGAGCGTTCATAAGCCGACGCAACCAGCTCCGCACACCCCTTGGAACAGCTGTAGGGATCATAGCCCCCCATAGGATCCGATTCCCTGTAGCCCCAAATTTGCTCCTTGTTTTCATAGCACTTATCGCTGGTTACAATGACTGCCGCCTTCACCGAATCCTGAAGGCGGATATTTTCCAGGACATGAACCGTCCCCATGATATTGGTTTCAAAGGTAATATCCGGAATGGCATAGGAAAGCCTTACCAGAGGCTGAGCAGCCAGGTGGAATACCAAATCCGGCTGAAAGCTTTTAAACAGCTCCCTCAGAGCTTCCTTATCACGGACATCTCCCCTCATATCCCGCATTTTATTTTGAAGACCGGCTATGATAAAATGATCTTTATCCGAATAAGGATCCAGAGAAAAACCGGCTACCTCGGCTCCAAGCATAAGAAGCCATCTGCAAAGCCAGGAGCCCTTAAAGCCCGTATGGCCCGTAACCAGCACCTTTTTTCCTTGATAAAAGCCGCTGAACATCATTTCCAGATTTTCCATGGTGCTTCTCCCGTTTTCCATAGCTCATTCATTTTTTCAATATCCTTAACGGTATCCATTGCCGCCCAAAAGCCCTTATGCCAGTGCACGGCTATCTGCCCCTCCTCGGCCAGCCGGTGAAGCGGCTCCTGCTCAAAGGGACAGTTAATGTCGGGAATATAGCTGAAAATTTTCCGGTTTAAGGCCATGAAGCCTCCGTTAATAATGTCATCCAGCACGGGCTTTTCACGAAAGCCTGTTACCACGCCATCCTCCATTTTTACAATACCAAAGGGAGATGTGGGATTTACTCCTGTAAGGGTTGCCACGCGCCCCTGAGTCTCATGAGCCTTTAAAAGCGCGGGTATGTCCACGTCGGACAAGCCGTCCCCATAAGTCAGCATAAAGGTATCTCCGTCGATATATGGCTCAATAAGCTTCACCCGGCGTCCGGTCTGTGACTCAGGCCCTGTGTCGGCAAGGGTTACATTCCAGTCTTCATTGTTTTTGGTGTGATAAACCACGTTCTGACATGAGAAGGTGTTCACCGTGATGTCATTATTCTGCCAGCACATTTCCATGAAATAACGCTTGATCATATCCCCCTTATAGCCCACGCAAAGAACAAAATCCTTAAAACCGAAGTGAGAATAAATTTTCATAATATGCCAAAGAATTGGTCTTTCGCCTACCTGCACCAATGGCTTTGGGCGAAATTCCGTTTCCTCCCGCATACGCGTTCCTCTTCCACCGCATAGAATGACTACCTTCATACCGGTCTACCGCCTTCCATTATGCTTGGCATTTATAAAAAGTCAGTCTCGCACCTTCTTCACTATATGCGCCCGGAAAAGCCTGTGTTAAGAATATGCCAAATTATTGCTTTACGTTCCTTGACAAATACCATGGATGCCACAGACATTCTCAAGCTCCCTCACTGTATTAAAAACAGGGAGACTCCCGTGAAGAGAAAATGTTAAAAATCGATAATACGTATGCTGTTAAATGAGATAAAATGCTTTATGCTAAGCTAATGAAGAGAGAGGAGTATTAAGATGGGTGCACTTAAGAAGCTGTCCCTGGAAGAACTGCCCCAGAGCTTTTCACCGAAAAGCCTTCCCGAAATAGTAAACCTCGTAAAAAAAATAAACGAAAAGGAAGCCGTTGTTTACCGTGGCAAGGAGCAAAAGCCCTTCCTTTTTGAAACCAGCCGTCTCATCATCCGCCGGTTTTATCCTGAGGATACCCAGGGCGTTTACGAGCTTGCTGTTAATCGAAATCAGTCGGAAATGAAGTATATGGACCATCCCTGGCCATCGGATTTTGAAGGCTGCAGGGCTGCAACCGAATGGTTCGCGTCGACGGACAACATGTGGGCGGTATGCCTTAAGCCTGATTTTAACCTTATCGGGCTCATTGTTTATAACTCCATGGATGAAAAAAAGCAAATGGACCTGGGCCATGTCTGGCATACGGACTATTGGAAATGCGGTTTGGATACGGAGGCTCTGGGCCTCATGGTTCAGTACGCCTTTCAAAAGCTGGGAGCGGAAGGCGTCTATGCCTATAATCCTCTTCACTGCGAACCCCAGATTGCCCCCCTTGCGGAAATAGGCTTAGAGGTAACACACAGCAGTGAAGCCTCCTTTACAAATGACGACAAGGGAAACCCGGTAACCTTTACGGGCTGCAAAATGGAGCTGTCCAAAGAGAAATGGGCCTTGGGACACAAGGAGGAGGATGCTCCTCGGGACTTCGGCCCCAAGGAAAAGCCCTTTATCATTTATGCGGCGGAAGCCTCCCTTTCGGAGAAAATAATAGAGACCTTTTCCTATGAGGAGGTGTTCTTTGAGGTCATTGAAAAGCCGGTAACGCTCTATGCAGGAAAAACGGCCTACGCCTCCAGCCTCACCGACGAACCTGATATTCCGGGACTTTTAGCTTCCATAAGGAAAAATCAACTTTTAGAAAAGGTTGTTCATTGCGTCAATGCGGAATGGGCAGCAGCTATCAGCATTGACTACTGGCAGGACGGAGCGGTGCCCAGAGGCTTGATGTTTGCAAAGGAGACCGCATCAAGAGAGCAGCCTGAGGGTATCGACATTTATGAAATGCCCCGCTGCCTTTACATGCGTGTGCAGCATAGCGCCGAAGCGGCAAGGGCTCTGGGTAAGGATACCTGCGAAATCTTTGAGCTTTTCGGATTAATCAAGGAAAAGGTCATGCCCCAATTCGGCTACCGCTTCTCTACCTGCGGAGCTCAGGAAATAGAATACTACAACGAAAAGAAAACCAACAGCAACTATGCCTATGTACCGGTGGAGAAAATATAAACCGGCCTTCCGTGCTTTTAGCCGGATTTGCTTTCACAAAGGGCTGCCAAAAAAAGCTTCCTGCCCGGCGTAAACCTTGTATACGCTGTACAGGAAGCTTCTTCTTTTCAGCTTTTCATATTTGCGGGCTTTTTTTTGGCAGCATTTCATTTTTGCCGGCATTTCATTTTTTCCGGCTTATGACTTGATATGCAAATCTATAATTTTGTCAACCAGGCAATCCCGCTGTTCACTGTCACGGAAATCCAGCCCCACATCCTTTTTGGACAAAGCACCTCGCAGAAAAGCTCCCTGAAGAGATAGCAGCATAAAATAGGTTCGCTGCCTCACCTCCTCATCCCCTGTTGTCGGGGAAAAAACCCGCCGCATGATGGGAAAATAGGCTTCCAGAGTTTGGCTTGTATTGTCGTTTGGATTATTTGCGGTCAAATCCGTAACAATGGATATCCGGGATATGTTTTCATGCTCCACAAGAAACTTGCAGGTGTATTTAGCCATAGCTCGGAGCTTTTCATCCGGAGTCATGGGAGGAAGGTTACTGTAAACGGTTTCGGTTTTCTTTATGACATCACTGATGATGCGCTGTACGCATTGGGCTATGAGATTTTCTTTTGTTTGAAAATGATAATTAACCAGCCCAGAGCCAATTCCGGCTCTTTTGCAGATATCTCGCACCGTGATTTCATCCGTATTGCTGCCTTTTTCATTTATAAGCTCAATAGCCGCGTTTAAAATGGCTTCCTTTACATTTTTACTCATTAGTCATTTCCTTTTCTTATTTTGCAAGCAAATGCCCAAAGCGGGCAACAACTGATTTTATTATCATGGAACCGGCTAAAACCAGCAGGGCAGTTCGAGGGCTTGCCAGAATCGGAACATTCCACCGGAAAAGCTGTGTTAAAAAAGCAAGCAATGCCACCGACCCAAACAAGTAGCCTAAGATGGACAGCGGATGCGCCGGAGCAGACGATATAAATTTACCCACGCTTAAGGTACACAGCAGCATTCCCATAACGCCCAGGGCAATAACAGCGGTCCTTTCGCCTTCAATAAAGAGAATTCTTCTGCCTGACAGGCCTATAATGGTAATAAAAGACGCAAGAATAATTTCAAATACTAAAACCGGAATGTTTTTCACAACACATCACCTCATACAAAAATTGAACAATGTTTAAAACATAGTTCAATTCTATAGGAGAGATATTGCTCTGTCAATACATTTAAGCTGTATGCCCTGCTGTGCTCAGCTTCATTACATGCCAAGCAGCTGCGCCGCGTTTTTATAGAGAATTTTTTCCCGATCCCCGGAGGATATGGGCTCCTGCAGCACGGCCTGAACATACATTCGGGGATTGCAAATGGGATAATCCGTTCCAAAGAGCAGCCTGTCCGCCCCCACATGCTTAACCCCATAGGTGAGCATTCCATATCGGAAAAGGCCTGTGCCCGATAAGTCAAGATAAGCATTTTCAAAACGTGCAAGCCTTTGGATATGCTTAATATATTTATCTTTGGCTCCGGGGTGCGCCGCAACGAAGATTAAATTCGGATGCTCGGAAATCATCTTATCCATCTGTTCGTCGTCAGAGGAATGAAAGCTTACAATCATCCCGCATTCCTGGGCATAGTCCAGTATTTCCCTCAGGTTTTTGCAGGAATAATCCGACCAGCCGTGCATATAGGGTACCAATTCCCCTATGAGCTTAACGCCCCGTTCCTTCATGTACGTTATTTCCTCGCAGGACTCCCTTACATAATCGGGATGGACATGAAAGCCGGGAGTATAAAACTCCCCTAATAAGCCTTTTAGCTTTAACGCTTTTTGGTTGAGGCCTCTTAAGTAATCAAAACCCTTTTCAGGTGAAAAGTTATCGTTTTCAATGACAGAACCGCATATATGGCCGATGCCGGCCTGTTCCAGATCATGCCTGTACTCGTCAATCTCAAAATGAACAGCCTCTTTATACATGCATGTGTTTTCCGTGTCACTCAGATAGGGATGTGTATGAAAATCAATAACCTGCAAATTCATTTTCGATTCCTCACTTTTGCTTTACTGGAACCGGCAGCCTTCTGCCAGTAAATAACCACCTGAAAACAGAATTTCAGGTGGTTTCATTTATTTTCTATTAAGCTCTACACTCACTGGGAGTACCTGGCTAAACTGGCCGTATACTCACGTTAGCCTCTTTAAGCTGAAGATCGGTGACCTCGCAGGGCGCGCCCATAAGAAGATCCTGGGCGTTGCCGTTTAAGGGGAAGGCAATAACGTCACGGATGGTTTCCTCATCGGCCAGAAGCATAACGATACGATCCACACCGGGAGCCATTCCCGCATGAGG
>JAEXPO010000397.1 GCA_023446675.1 Bacillota bacterium
ATATTTAAACCGCGCGGTCTCTCCGATAAAGCGGCTGTGGGAGGTGAAATCCTTTATAAGCTCCCATAGCTCCCTGTACCGGCCTTCCTCAGAGAACCAGATGGTATTGATGCCGGTTTTTTTATTAAAATCCATAAACTCGTAGTAGAGCCGGATATCCTTATTGTTTTCGTCATACTTGGGTACTAAACGGATAACATTGCCGTGAAACGAATAAATGTCCAGGTATTTGAGGACACTGATGCGCTTATTGCCCTCAATGATATAAAACCAGTTCAGGTACTCATACACCTTAACCGGGTCACGGAGCCCCTCCCTGTTTTGTATATTGTATACGTTCTGCCACTTAAGGGCGAACTCCGAGTCCAGATCCATAAGCGGCATATAATTTCTGGCAAAGGAGATGCTCCGAAGATAGGTATATGTACCCTTTATTTTCCTTACTGGCAGATCCACAATCCCCAGATCCGTCTCCGACAGGATATCGATGTTCTTGAGGATTCCGTCCAGAAAAGGCAGATAACCGTTACGGCCCTGGGAAATGTAAGCCGAATATTCCCTAAGGCCCAATTTTCTGGCATTGATATAATCCGTCAAGTCAGTTGCCATCTTTTACACTCCCAACCCGTATGGCTCTTGATGATATCCAAAACCTGTTCTGAATAGGCTTCCTTATAGATTTTCACGAGAAGCCTGTTGCTTATTTTAAGCGACATCAGCAGCTGTTCTCTGGTAATCAGACCCTCTTCATAGGCAGCGGCCAGCTCATCCAGATCAATGACCTCCACCCTTTCACCGGGCTTTATGACGATGTCCGTCAAAAGGTCGCGCAAATAGTATATGTCCTTTTCCCTGTCATAATCAATATCAATTATATCGCAGTACCAATAAAGGACCTGATTGTCGGCATCCAGCATACCGCTGATTTTCCAGCCTTCCTTTATAAATACGCAGGAAATACCTCCGAATATATCTTTTCTTGGCTTGATAGGCTTCCATTTGGTTATAAGATAGTTTTCATCCCTGAAGAGTATCTGATCGGCAGTCAAATTGACGGTTTCGTCTGGAATGTACCTGATTCTGTATATTTGCGTCATTTTTAGTGCTCTCCTCATCCCCTCATTTAGACCATTATACAAACGGATTGATCCTTTTACAAGAGCCTGTCACTTTCCTTCACTGTCATTTAGCGTTATTTAGTGATATTTATTATTCTCAGGCATGCTTCAAGAGGTGTTTCATGACTTTCGGACAGCTTCAGATGAAGAAGGAGCTACCGGTTCTTCCGAAGCTGCCCTTGCCCCAGGGGTACTCACTTCCACATCAGGCAGTTGAGTACTTTTTATATCGGGAGACTGACTGAATCCGCTTTCTTCCTCTTGAGAACCGCAACCTCCTAAGGATAGTACAAAAACCAAGATAAGACCTGTGGTAAAAAGTTTAAAGCACCCCATATCTACCTCCCCATGGCTATCGACTTGTGGTAATTAATACATATCATACCATATTTCTTATTTTCATCAAATAAGCAGCTGAATGCCTGGCAAATGCCAGCTCAAGCGTATCCCTTTAATTTAACTATTTCCCTTTGCTCTTCTCACTTTTTAGGAAAATCTGGGCAATATGTTATAATCGACTTGAGATTCGATTATGTAAGAAACCAACCTGCGGTCATTATGAAAAACCCCCGGAATGACTCTTTCTGATAAACGGAGGTCAGTTATGAAAAAAGCGGTAAACCAGGCATCAAATAAAGCAACAAAAAAACCGGCAGGCCCTGCAGCCAGCAAAAAGGTACCCGACGGCAAGGCCGGCTCTTGCGCTCCTTCTGCCAAGCGCTGCTGTAAAAACTGTATGAAAGGCCGCGCCGTGGGGTTCAACCACGATGTCCTGTGCAGGGAAAAGGGGATCGTTTCGGAGGATTATGTCTGCGCCAGTCATCGGTTCTTTGTGATGGACGACTTAAAAAAGCTGGAGTTTTTCCGGTGCTCCGAATGTGAGTTTTTTGCGCGCCACCCGCATCCTACTCTGCCGAATTACGGAGTCTGCGAATTGTTTTCAGTGCGGAAATGCGATGGGGATATGAAAAAGGCCTGCTCAAAATTTACGAAAAGAAAGGGCATCACAGCGTAGCTGTTGCGATTAAAAGGGGCCCTGATGAGGCCCCTTCTTTTATTATTATATAAAACAGGCATTCCGGGCTGGTTAAGGCATAGCCTGCTGCTCGCCTGAGCGTCCCGGACCCGCTGGCAAGCCTTGATTGTATAGAGGGCAAATTTTTATTTAGATGAAAAAACGAGAGGGAATGATACCCTCTCGTTCTCTATTGCCAGGCTTTTTAGCCTGTTTGTATAATTCTTAATCCACCAGCTGAGGAACCGTAACCTTCTTTTGATCCACAATGTCCAGTTCAATATCCCTGTACTTTGCCATACCGGTACCTGCAGGAATAAGCTTACCAATGATGATATTCTCCTTCAAGCCGATAAGAGGATCAATCTTACCCTTAATGGCCGCTTCCGTAAGAACACGGGTGGTTTCCTGGAAGGATGCGGCGGAAAGGAAGGATTCAGTGGCAAGGGAGGCCTTGGTAATTCCCAAAAGAGTACGCTTGCCTTCTGAAAGTCTTTCGCCCTTTTCCTCAGCCAGGTTGTTCTTTTCCTCGTATTCGAACATATCCACAAGGCTGCCGGGAAGCATATCCGTATCCCCCGCCTCATCGATTTTAACCTTACGGAGCATCTGGCGTACAATAACCTCAATGTGCTTGTCGTTGATATCAACGCCCTGGAGACGGTAAACCTTCTGCACTTCCTGGAGAAGGTAGGACTGAACCGCCTGAATCCCCTTAATCTTAAGGATATCGTGGGGATTGACTGAGCCCTCTGTGAGCTCGTCACCAGCTTCAATCGTATCGCCGTCGGCTACCTTGATGGAAGAGCCGTAGGGGATAAGATAGGTTTTGCTTTCGCCAATCTCGTTATTGGTAATTTCGATTTCCCGCTTCTTCTTCGTGTCCTTAATGCGAACCGTACCGGAAAGCTCGGAAACAATGGCAAGACCCTTGGGCTTACGTGCCTCGAAAAGCTCCTCGACACGGGGAAGACCCTGGGTAATATCGTCTCCGGCAACACCACCGGTGTGGAAGGTACGCATGGTAAGCTGGGTACCCGGCTCACCGATGGACTGAGCGGCGATAAAGCCGACAGCCTCACCTACGTTACAATCCTCACCCACGGCGAGGTTAATACCGTAGCACTTGGCGCATACGCCTACCTTGGAACGGCAGGTAAGCACGGAACGAATTTTAAGCTTGGTCAATCCGGATTTTTCAACCTTCTCGGCCAAGGGCTCGGTAATAAGCTCATTTGCCGGTACAATTACTTCTCCGGTGGTGGGGTGTACAATGTCTTCCGGTGAATAACGGCCGGTAAGACGCTCCGCAATCCCTTCAATAACCTTGCCCCCGTTCACAACAATGGGTATAACGGTAATGCCGTCCCCAGTGCCGCAATCATGCTCGCGTATGATCACATCCTGAG
>JAEXPO010000433.1 GCA_023446675.1 Bacillota bacterium
CTCAGGATGCCCTTGAAAAATCCCGCTTTCTTATTGTCGTCTGCTCAGAGGAAACCCAAAGCTCCCAATGGTGCATGGAGGAAATCAATTGCTTTAAAAAGCTCCATAATGACTCCACTGCCAACATTCTCACCCTTTTGGTATCAGGGGATCCCCAGTCGGCTTTTTCTCCGGAGCTTTTTTATGAACGGCGGCCCGTTATAACAGAAGAGGGTGATACCGTTATTACCCGGGTAGAGGTTAATCCCCTGTGTGCGGATGTGCGGGCTTTCTCCATGGCCCGATCCCTTCGCCGTCTTGACAGGGAATTTTTGCGTCTGGCAGCGCCCCTGTTTGATTGCAGCTACGAGACTGTTTTAAAGCACCGGCGCAGGAGAAAAGCGCTAAGGGCATGGAGCTTTGCCACAGCCGCGGTAGCGGGCATTACTGCCTTTGCCGCTTATTCGGCCGTAATGCTTCAGGATCTTAATGCCCGCCAAACCACACTTTATACCAACGAATCCTTAAGCCTTTCCTTTTATGCCCAAAAAGCGGTTAGTGAGGAAGATCCGCTTATGGGAATACTCCTGTCTTTAAGAGCCTTGCCCCAAAACAGCGGCCCGCCGGAGAGGCCCTTTATTGCCCAGGCCGTGACTGCCCTTCGCAGTGCCGTATTTCAGTTGGAGCATCATAAGGCTGCTTTGCCTTTTTTCAAAGGTCTCTCCTTTGAGTTTCAAACCGATAATGTGGTTATTGTGCAGCGTTCTCCGGATGAAAGCCGGATTGCGGTTACGGACTTTACGACTCATTATGTGTACGACACCGCCAACGGAGCTCTTTTATGGCAGGGGAAAGGCCAGGTAAGCTATAATAAAGAGCTTACCCTCGCCGCCCAACTGGAGGCGGGCCGGGATGGGGCCGGTAGTTCTGATTCTTACAGATATTATGACGTCCTTACAGGAGAGCTTTTATCGGGAAGCCAAAAGGATTTACCTATCCATTTAAATTGGAAGGAGGATGAGGCTCAGGAGGAACAAATCACAGGAACTGAGCCTGTCAAAACCCTTTCACCCACAGAAAGCTACGCGGTTTATACCATGGAGGAAAAGGGCACGGTCTTCTCCGTTATTGAGAAGGCTCAAAGCAAGGAGCTGGTTCTGTCCCTGCCTCTTGAAACAGGGCATTATGTCTTTAATCATGACGACAGGTACGTGGCCTTTATTATGGCCGGCAAGCTCTTTGTTGTGGATTTAACAAACATTTCAACCGTTTATTCCATGGAGGGCCAAGACGGGAAAACCCTTCGCAGCTTTGAATTTACTAAGGACGGGAAGCTTTTGCTGGTGAGCCTTGGTAACCCAGTTGAAACGGAAAACAGCACTGGGAGCAGTATCCAGAGTAGTGGCCAGAACATTGCCCAGAGTAGTGGCCGGAACATTACCCTGAACAGTACCCGGAGCAATACCCTGTCCGGACTGTTTACGGATACGGTGAGGGTGGTTGCCTGGCAGGAAAATACCACGCTTCTTGAAGAAACGGGTTATGCCTACCCTGTAGACAATAAGCCCTGGATTTATATTAACTCCCCGGGAAAAGTCACCCGCTATGAGTACAAAACGGAGGCTCTGGCCTATTATAACAGCCAAAACCTGCTCGGGGAGGATCCGGTGTTCAGCCAAAACGGCGAAAGAGCCCTGGTTAAAACGGTGTCTTATCCGGCTACCACCCAGGAGGATACGGATGATCCCGAAGTCCGCATAGCCCTTTTTGAAACGGTTAGCGGTGAGCTTTTGGTTGAACGCTCTGTTATGAAAAGCAGGCAGAAGGGCGAGAGCGAAGGCACCTCTTCCCAAGTGTATTTCTACACTCCCGATATGACCCGGCTGGTGTGTTTAACCGCCGAAGGTAATCTGGAGTACTGGGACGTACCGGAAAAGACGCTTTTGTGGAGCCAGCCGGTTGGAGAGGAATACCCTGTAAGTGTGGCCATTGACGACACTAAGGAGCGCATTGCCTGCGCTTACTCCGACAGAAGAATTGTGCTGTTAAACACCGGGAACGGCCAGTACCGGGAAATGATCACCCAAAATCCCTACGATAACATCCGCCAGCTTGAATTTCAGGGGGAGCTGCTGTTGGCGTCCAGCCGAAATCAGGCCTATGTTCGGGATCTGTCCTCCGGCCAGGAATGGTTTTATGACGATTGGGGCAATGAGGCAGCAAATACGGATGGGTATCTGACGGACAAAGGTCTTCTTTTTCTAACCCGCACCGCACCGCAGGCCGATCTTGCAATCTATAAGGCTTCTACAGGCGAAAGGCTGTTCTCCTCTCAGGCGGGAGTGGCAAGCTGGGCATATTCACAAAGCTCGGGCTGTCTGGTATACCGGACCTATACCGGTGAAAGCCATGCGTCCGGCACCCTGTCCGTATCCCGGTGGATTGGCAAGAGCTTTATTTCTGAAGATGCTTTAGTGCCTAAGGATCCGGAAAGCCAATTCCTCTTTGATAGCAGCGGCCAATACCTTCTTTTAAACGGTACAGCGGGCACAGCGGTTTACACCCTGTCGGACAAAAGCCTTGTGATGGAGGTAAGGGATACCCGCCTTGCCATGTACAACCATACCCTGTACGCCCTTGGCATCCGGCTTAACGACGTTTGGCCCCAGCCCGTCATACGCCTTCCCTTTTATTCAAATCAGGAGGAGCTGCAAAAAAGGGCCGGAGAGCTTCTTACCTCTCAGGGTAAGCGCCGGGAGCTTACTTCCGAAGAGCTTCGTAAATACTTTATTGATTAACAGGGCTTTTGACTAAAGCAGTAAAAGCATTAAAGCCGAAAAAGGATTATAGGCCCTTAAAGCCAAAAAGCTTTATATAAGCCATACCGGCACATACCAGTTATTTTCGTCTACAGGCAGCAAATCGTTTGCCATGCATATGACGCTGCCTGTACCAATCTCTGTTTTCAAATAACCAAGCTCACCGAAGCGTTCCGGCTCTGAAACAGGGCTTAGTACCTCAAAGTTTTTAATGGCCTCCTTGCCGGGAGAGGCAGCTTTTTTAACCTCAATGGGGTAGAGCTTCCCGTTTTGCAGCAGGAGCAGGTCAATTTCCTTTTTATCCTTATCTCTGTAATAATACACTGGAGGTTCTTTTCCGGCGTTTAGAAAACTTTTATAAATTTCTGAAAAAACAAAGCTTTCAAAAAAAGGCCCGGCCATAGCCCCTTTTTCCAGCGCTTCAGGATTTCCCCATTTTAAAAGATAGGCGCATAGTCCTGTATCCAAAAAATGAAGCAAAGGCATTTTGGTTACTCTTTTCAACACATTATTATAG
>JAEXPO010000465.1 GCA_023446675.1 Bacillota bacterium
GAATAAGGCTGTCAGTGAAAAAATGAAGAGCATTGCACGAAATATTGCCGATGCGGTTCTGTTTACCCAGAATGTACGGAATGCCGGCGAGCAGGTATCCTCCATAACACGGGATGTGGCGGCTTCGGTAAGCGAGGCTCTCTCGGTGACGGAGGAGATGGCGGCATCCCAGGAAGAGGTCAATAACCAGGCGAGAAACCTGAGGCAAATTGCCGATGAGTTCAGCGAATCCGTCAGCGTCTTTGTATTATAGGCCTGTCATTAACTTTCGCAGCATAAAGGTGCGTTTCACTTGGGGCATTTCGGCAGGAATGCCACGGGATACGCGCCTTTTATTTTGTCATACTATAGAAGGAATAATGCGGCTTAGTCTTAAACCTAAAGCGGGCTATGCCCGCAACACAATTGGAGAGAAGCACCTATAAAAATTTTTGTTTTTTTGACATTTATCAGCGATAAGGTACTAATGCTCGGATTTACCCATGGGACAGCAAGTTTTCTTGTTGATGCTTCTGAGCTGTAAGGTACTGATACTCAAAAATTCGTTTTTGGAGTAGAATCAGGAGTGTATATAACCTAACCATGCCTTTAGGAGGTAGAAAAAATGATCTGGTTTGGACCGGCAGGCAATTCGGAAAGCTTTTACGCCCAGGGGTACGATCATTCCTGGCAGATGCCGGAATGGCTTAAGAAAATGGGCCTGAATGCCTACGAATACCAGTGCAACAAAGGCGTCAACCTGAAGGAGGAGACAGCCCGGAAAATAGGGGAGGCAGCCCTGGAAAACGGCATACGCCTAAGTATCCACGCGCCCTATTATATTAATTTGTCCAGTACCGAGCCTGAAAAACGGAAGAATTCCATACGTTATCTTATGGAATCCCTCCAGGCGGCCAGATGGATGGGAGCCTCACGGGTGGTGTTTCATCCGGGCTATGTTTCGGGCATTACCCGTGAAACCGCGGTGGAAATGGCCAAGGACACCCTTCTCAATGCCATTGAGGAAGCCGAAGGAGGAGCTTTTGGCGATATTACCCTTTGCCCTGAGGTTTTGGGAAAATCCAACCAGCTTGGAAATCTGGAAGAGGTAATGTCCCTCTGCGACCTGGATAAAAGACTTATCCCCTGCGTGGATTTCGGGCATGTTCACGCCCTGACGCGAGGTGGCATGAACACGGAAGAGGATTTCAGGAAAATACTTCAAACGGTGGGCGAAGCGTTGGGGCCGGAAAGGCTTAAAAAGCTTCATATCCATTTCAGCCGGGTTGAATTTGACAAGCATGGCGAAAAGAAGCACTGGGGCCTTTCAGATACCCAGTATGGGCCGGAATTTGAACCCCTGGCCCGTGTTCTTTCGGACTTGAGCATGGAACCCGTGATTATCTGTGAGTCCCGGCAGAATATGGCCGAGGACGCCCTTACCCTTAAAGGTATTTACCAAGGATTGACGGAATAAGGGATAAAATTAAAGGCAGCAGGATAATAAGAAAGTTGAGTATTGATAGGGAGAAGGTATCTTTTTTAGTGTGAAGCCGAAAAAAGGTCCGCACATTCTTAAATACAAAAAGGGCTCCCGGAAGGACAATAAGGGACGGAAGCGGCAAATAGCCCAGTACCGTGCACAGGAGAATATCCAAATAGGCGGCGGTATAGAGCCCGCCAAAGAGAAAAAGGGCCTTGGACCTTCCGATTTGCACTGGAAGCGTGTAGCGCTTATTGGGTAAATCGTCCTCCACATCACAGATGTTATTGGCCAGCATGATATTGGCGATGCAGCATATGGCAGGCACCACAGAAAGAGCCATCGGTAAAAGTACGGGCCAGGCCAGGATTACCGTCAGGCTGGAGGCGGTAAGCTTAACTATGAGAGGATTTGATTCCCAGGCCGACAGGTAGATGACAAGAAAGGGAAGGATGCCTCCCATAAAAAAGCCAGATAAAAGCTCTCCCAAAGGAGTACGGGATATGGGCAGAGGACCAGCCGAGTACAAAATGCCGGCTCCAAAGCAGAGGACACCTAGAATCAGTACGGTATAGTCATTGGATAAAAAGGTGAAAAGTCCGAAAGCAACTGCACATAGGAAAAGCAGGATAAGAACGGCCTTGACGGATCGGACGGAAAGCTTATGGCTGACAATGGCGTTGTGGGTTTCATAATTATAGCCTTCCTTTTTAATTGCACCCCGATAATCCTGATAATTGTTGAGGGCTGTGGTAAACATATCAAAGCACAGCATGGAAACAAAGAAGGTGGCTACCCCCCTTGCATTGAAGTTTGGAAAACGGTAAAGGGTATAGACGACGCCAAAAAGAAAAGGAATGACGCTTGCCATTTTTGTTTGTATCTCAACCAGCTTCAAAAAGCTTTTAAAATTCATGGAACTACCTCCTCATGCGTATTATAGTTTTACCTTTTTTTCAAAAGCCTGTCCAGTATTTTTTACATTTGCTTATTTCCACGGGTTTCATTCCTGCACGGGTTAAGCTATAATCAAGAGAGACTGCCCTCTGGAAGGATTTACAGGCTGTTTTATAAGGCATTACAGGAAGCGGCCTTCCTGCAAAAGAACAGAAGCGTAAAGAATAGGGACAAGAATAGAAAGTTAAGGAATAGGGACAAGAATAGAAAGTTAAAAAACAGAGACTCAAGGAACTGAAGCTAAGGAGACTTGGACATGTATAAGATAAGGGTACTTAACGGACCTAATTTAAATTTGCTGGGAACCAGGGAGCCTAAGGTATATGGCCATACCACCCTTAAGGATATTGAGGATAAAATGAGAGCGCAGGCTGAAAGCTACGGCTGGGAGATCGATTTTATTCAGTCCAATCACGAAGGCGCCCTTACGGATGCCATTCATGAAGCCGCGGCCCAGGGGTATAAGGCCGTCATTATGAATCCCGGTGCATTTACTCACTACAGCTATGCCTTACGGGATGCCATAAGCGGTACGGGAATAACTGCCATAGAGGTACATATCTCCAATATTCATGCCAGGGAGCCCTTCAGGGAAAAATCCGTTATAGCTCCGGTCTGCATGGGCCAAATTTGCGGCCTGGGGTTAGAGGGTTATCTGGCGGCATTGTTCGTATTAAAGGCCAAGCTGTAAGTAAATGAGGAATTGAACCATAAGGTGTTTTTGAAAGGAATGATAATATGAGCGAGAGACTTGTGAGCCTAAGACAAAAAATGATTGAAAAGGATATTGAAGCCGTCATTTTAATAGGCCGGCCCAATACATTATATCTTTCAGGCTTTACCGGAAGTACCTCCTTCCTCTTTATAACGGACAGGGACGCTGTGCTGGTGGTAGACTTCCGTTACACTATCCAGGCAAAAAGACAGGTTTATCCCGGGATAAAGGTTTTAGAGCAGCAGGAAGGCTTTTTAAAGGCCATTAATGAGCTTATAGGCAATTCCGGTGTAAAAAAGGTGGGCTTTGAGGGTAATTGCCTGACCTTTACCGAATACACCTCCATGAAGGAGAAGCTGACCAATGCCGATAGCTTTATCTCTATTGGAAGCTTGGTTGATCGTATGCGAATGGTAAAGGATGAAGGCGAAATCCAGTGCATACAGGAAGCGGTTCTTTTAGGAGATAAGGTTTTTGATCATATTATAGGGTATATTAAGCCTGGTGTGACGGAAAACGAAATTGCCGCCGAGATGGAGCATAAAATGAAGACGCTGGGAGCAAAGGGCCCGTCTTTTGAAACTATTGTGGCTGCAGGCATCCGTTCGGCCATGTGCCACGGTACTGCCACAGACAATGTGTTAAAGTCCGGTGACGCCATTGTTCTTGATTTCGGTGTGATTTACAGGAACTACTGCTCCGATATGACCCGTACGGTTTTCCTGGGTGAGCCCTCTGCCGATCTCAGGAAGATTTACAACATTGTCAAGAAGGCACAGCAGGCCGGGCTGGATGCCATTGTGGCAGGGCTTACAGGCAAGCAGGCCGATGCCATAGCCAGAGATATCATTGAGGCAGAGGGTTACGGCAAATGCTTCGGCCACAGCCTGGGCCATGGCGTGGGGCTGGAGATTCATGAAAACCCCAGACTTTCACAGGCCTCTGAGGATACCCTGGATGACGGTATGGTGTTTTCCGTAGAGCCTGGAATTTATGTGGAGGGCATAGGGGGCGTACGCATTGAGGATATGGCAGTGCTTTCCGGAGGCAAGGTCCGGAACTTTACAACCAGCACCAAGGAATTATTGATTTTGTGATAAAAAGCATGGTCCTTTGTGTTGAAACTGGTAAAAATTAATACCCTTAAAAGGTTACCCACCCTTGCAATAGTTGTCTTTTTAGCTTAAGATATAGTGGTAAGATTTTGCGCTTTCCCAATGAATACAGTGGATTCAGTCGGGGGGCCGATATTCGGAAGGAAGGTCAATTATGATAGTTGCCGGCGATTTTAGGAATAACGTCACATTTGAAATGGACGGACAAGTGTTTCAGATCATCGAATTCCAGCATGTTAAGCCTGGAAAAGGTGCCGCATTTGTCAGAACCAAAATTAAGAATGTGATTACGGGATCCACCGTAGAACGTACGTTCAACCCCTCGGATAAGTTCGAAAAAGCTCAGATTAACCGCAGAGATATGGAATACCTCTACAATGACGGTGATCTGGCTCATTTTATGGACATCGAAACCTATGAGCAGGAGCCCATAAATATTTCAAAGCTGGGTGATGCTCTGGCTTTTGTAAAAGAAAATACCGTATGTAAAATTCTTTCCTATAAAGACAATGTATTCGGTATTGAGCCTCCCATGTTTGTAGAGCTTGAAATTACCGAAACCGAGCCCGGCTTTAAGGGTGATACGGCTACCGGCGCAAACAAGCCTGCTACAGTGGAAACCGGAGCGACAGTAAAGGTGCCTCTGTTTGTTAATATCGGCGATAGAATCCGTGTTGACACCAGAACCGGTGAATACCTGGAAAGAGCCTGATAAGCGCTTTTAGACAGGGTTAAACGCATTCTAATGGAAATAGGTACAGGAGAGCCGTCAGGCTCTCTTTTTACATGGATTTGAAAGCATTTTATTTAGCTATGCACAATTCTTGTCACTCGTATTGTAATCTTACTTGCATAAAAAATGAAATTCCTCCAATACTATGAATGCTTAAAAAAAACTTAAGTATGGAAGGAGGCATACATTTTGAAAGCAACTGGCATTGTGCGTCGCATCGACGATTTGGGCAGAGTTGTTATTCCAAAGGAAATCAGAAGGACCTTGAGGATTCGCGAAGGTGATCCCCTCGAGATTTATACAGACAGGGAAGGAGAGGTTATCCTTAAAAAATATTCGCCCATAGGAGAGCTTGGCGATTTTGCGGAAGCTTATGCGGAATCGCTTCATAATACAAGCGGCCACATCATCGCTGTAGCCGACAGAGATTCTATCATTGCTGTTTCAGGCGGTTCCAAAAAGGAGCTGCTGGAAAAGAATCTCAGCTCCGATATTGAAAAGGTTATTGAAAACAGGGATACCTTTGCAGCTTTATCTATGGATTCTCAAAAAATTCCTGTCATTCAGGACGAAAAGGGTAATAACAAATATTCCTGTCAGGTCATCACCCCCATTATATCCGAGGGGGATGCTATTGGTGCCGTGCTTATGCTCTCAACGGATCCCAAGGCCAAAATGGGCGATGTGGAAACAAAGCTCGTTCAATCCGCAGCGGGATTTCTGGGAAGGCATATGGAGCAATAAGAATTGAAAAATAAGCCTTTATAAAACTAAAAAGCCGGATCGAACAAACGCGATCCGGCTTTTCCTATGCAGCTTGCCTGACGAGAATCAGGCAAAAAAAGAAAGAGGGCATTGGCCCTCTTTCCTGTTTTCTCTAGCCATTTGCATAAGCAAATCTGGCTAAAAGTGGTCTGTCTTACTTCTCAATCGTTGCCCAGAAGAAGTACTTAAAGCCAAGAGGGCTGTAAACTACGTTCTTGAGGGTAGGGCTTGTGAGGTACAGGTCGGAATAGTAGTAGATAGGAAGAACGGCATATTCCTGACCAACGAGGATGTCCTCAGCCTTATGAAGAGCTTCAATACGCTTTGTACGGTCGCCTTCAACACGGCCTGTTTCAATGAGAGAATCAAAGTCGCTGTTCTTGAAGAAAGCGTCGTTCTGACCGCTGGTGGATGTCCACATGTCAAGGAAGGTCATGGGATCCACGTAGTCGCCCAGCCAGCCGTGACGAGCGATATCAAAAGCGCCGTCTCTTCTGGACTGCTGGAATACGCTCCATTCCTGTGTGGCAATGGTGGTCTTAATGCCAAGATCCTTTTCCCACATTTGCTGAATAGCCTGAGCTACGTCAATGTGGCCCTGGGTATCGTTGGTACCGAAGCTGATGGTGGGGAAGCCCTTTCCATCAGGATATCCGGCTTCTGCAAGAAGCTTCTTGGCTTCTGCAATGTTGGCTTCATTACCAGCCGCGGTAGGATCATAGTAATTGCCTGCCTTCAGACGGAAATCATCGCCGCCCTTGGCATCAGGAAGGCCTGTAGGTACGAAAGCACCGGCAGGGATCTGATTAGCCTTGGTTACGCTCTCAACGATGAAGCTGCGGTCAATGGCAAGGGTAAGAGCCTTACGGACTCTGGCGTCATTGAAAGGAGCCTTCTCGGTATTGAATACATAGAAGTAGGTTCCAAGCTGAGCCTTGATGGAAAGAGTACCGTCAGCGGTTGTTGTTGCGATTTCAGAAGCGGGGAGGGTATCTGCAAACAGAAGCTCGCCGTTTTTGAATGCGGAGTAAATGGTGTTATCATCAGCCATGAGCACGAACTTAAGCTCATTGTTCTTTATGTTCTTGGCATTCCAGTAGGTCTCGCTCTTAACGAGAGTCAGGTCTGCGTCATGGTTCCAGGACTTCATTTTGAAAGGTCCGTTACCGATGTAGGTAGCAGGATCGTTGCTCCAGGTTTCGGGATTGGCAGCAACGATGTCCTCACGAAGAGGGAACAGTGTGGGGAAGGTGGTCAGCTCCAGGAAGTAGGAGCAGGGGCCTTCCAAAGTTACCTCAAAGGTTTTTTCGTCAATGGCCTTTACACCCAGATCGTCAAGGGTAAGGCTGCTTTCGCCGCCATTAATGGTTGCGGCGTTTTTAACATAATAGAGCTGGTAAGCATACTCAGAAGCAGTGGCAGGATCAACCGCGCGCTTCCAGGAGTACACGAAATCGTTAGCGGTAACGTCTTTACCATCCGACCATTTTGCGTCCTTACGAATTTTAAAAGTATAAACCGTACCGTCGTCGCTTGTAGTCCAGGATTCAGCAGCACCGGGAACGGTCTGCAGATTCTGATCGACTGTAGCAAGGCCTTCAAAGACGTGCTGGATGTAAGTACCGCCGTCAACAGAGCTGTTTAGGGTGGGGTCAATGGTTTTTGGTTCCTCTGCGAGATTAATGGTAATGACGTTAGTCCCGCCTGCTGCGCTGCCGCAGCCTGCAAGAACGGACACTGCCATTACCGCACTTAACGCGAGGGCAAGTGCTTTTTTCATTTTGTAGTCCTCCTAACAAAACTTGATATGTTATCTGATACAAAGCTTATATAAATAATTTTTAAATGTCAACAATCTCATTAAAATTGTTGAAAGTTGGCGTTTTTTTAATTGCATTTGTATGTTTATACATAGTATTCATGGATGATCCACGAAATGGCATGCGCAATAGTGTCCATTAAAATTTTTCATGTCGGGTATTTTTTCTGCGCAGACGGCTTGAGCCTGGGGACAACGGGTACGGAACTTGCAGCCTGACGGGGGATTTACGGGAGAGGGAATTTCTCCCTTTAAAAGGATGCGTTTTTTTGCGCGGGCCAGATCCACATCAGGTTGAGGTATAGCTGAGATGAGAGCCTTGGTGTAAGGATGCAGCGGATTTTCAAAAAGCTCCTTGCTGGGAGCCAGCTCCATAATATTTCCCAGGTACATAACGCCCACACGGTCCGAGATATGGCGGATGACGCCCAGATCATGGGAAATAAACAAATAGGTTAAATTTCTTTCCCGCTGGAGATCCGACAGCATATTCAATATCTGGGCTCTGATGGAAACGTCCAGAGCGGATACGGGCTCGTCACACACAATGAACTCCGGATCTACAGCCAGTGCCCGGGCAATGCCGATACGCTGGCGCTGGCCTCCTGAGAATTCATGGGGATACCGGCTTGCATGCTCACTGCTTAAGCCCACTGAATTCAGAAGG
>JAEXPO010000520.1 GCA_023446675.1 Bacillota bacterium
ATTGGCCTTTGCCAACAAGGTAAGCAACAGAAAGCCGGGAGCGAAAAACGCATTCACGGAAAAGGATCCCGAGTACAAAATATTGGAGCCGGTGGTTACCGAGGAGATGGCAGAGGCGGCCCTCTGCCTGGACTTCAGGATTCCCAAAAGCGCTAAGGAGGTTGCAGCCCTTTGCGGCAAGCCCTTGGAGCTCACCACAAAGCTTCTTTTGGAGCTGGCCGACGCGGGGGTTTGTTTTGTTAACGAAAAGAACGGCGTGGATGTCTTTTGGTATGACACCTGGGTTCCCGGCATTATGGAAATGATGGCCAACAACCTGGAAAATGTCCGCAAGTACCCTCAAATTGCTGAAGCCTTTGAGGAATACGGCCGGGTCCTTGGCGCCAAAACGGCCGGTATGCTTCCGGTGGGCATAGGCCTTATGCGCGTTATTCCCATTGAAAGCGCCATTGACGGAGAATCCCGCCGGGCTTCCTATGAGGAAGTCTCCAAATACCTGAATGACAATTCGGTCTTTTCCGTGTCCGACTGTGCCTGCCGCACGGTTCGTGAATCCATGGGCGAGGGCTGCGGGCATTTAAAAGAAGAAATGTGCATTCAAATGGGCCATGCGGCGGAATATTACATCCGCACCGGACGTGGCCGGCAGATTACCCGTGAGGAAGCCTTTGAAATTATCCATCGGGCCGAGGAAAACGGCCTCATGCATCAAATCCCCAATCTGGACGGTTCGGGAAAAACCCATGCCATCTGCAATTGCTGCGGATGTTCATGTCTTTCCCTGCGTACCGCCGAAATGTTCCTCAACGTGGATATGGTACGCTCCAATTACGTGGCCCAGGTAGACAAATCCAAATGCGTGGCCTGTGGTGAATGCGTGGAAAACTGTCCTGTCAACGCTCTTCGCCTGGGACAAAAAATCTGTTCCACAAAGCCCGTTGTAGAGGATATTACCACGACAGTTACTCCCCGCGACACCGAATGGACTCAGGACAAGTGGAATCCGGACTACCGTCTCAACCGCAAAAACGTGGTGGAAACAGGTACCAGTCCCTGCAAAACCAATTGTCCCGCCCACATCGGCATCCAGGGCTATATAAAACTTGCAGCCCAGGGCAAATACACGGAAGCCCTGGAGCTTATAAAAAAGAACAACCCCTTTCCGGCGGTATGCGGACGCATCTGTCCCCGGCGCTGTGAATCGGCCTGTACCCGGGGCGATATTGACGAGCCGGTGGCCATCGACGATATTAAAAAGTTCATTGCGGAGCAGGATCTTAATAAGGATCGCCACTACATACCCAAAAAGCGCCACGATTACGGCAAAAAAATAGCTGTCGTGGGAGCAGGCCCATCCGGTCTTTCCTGCGCCTATTACCTTGCCATTGACGGCTATAAGGTGACCGTATTTGAAAAGCAGGAGCAGCTTGGCGGTATGCTCACTCTGGGTATTCCCGGCTTCCGTCTTGAAAAGGACGTGGTACGGGCGGAAATTGAAATACTGAGTGAAATGGGCGTTGAGTTCAAAACCGGTGTGGAGGTCGGAAGGGATATTACACTGGAGCAGTTGAGAAGCCAGGGCTACAAGGCCTTTTATCTGGCAGTAGGCGCTCAGGCGGGACGCCGGTTGGGAATTGAGGGTGAGGATGCTGCCGGTGTTGAAACCGGTGTAAGCTTCCTTCGCCGTATCAATCTGGGAGAAGAGGTTAAGCTCTCCGGCAATGTTATTGTTATCGGCGGCGGAAACGTAGCCATCGACGTGGCCCGCTCTGCGGTCCGTGTTAATGATGGCGGCGGGGTTGCCATGTACTGTCTGGAAAGCCGGAAGGAAATGCCTGCCCTTCCTGAGGAGGTTGAAGAAGCTGAGGAAGAGACCATCGCCATTCGAAACGGCTGGGGACCTACACGTATCCTTACTGAAAAAGGCAAGGTCACCGGCGTGGAATTTAAAAAATGTGTGTCGGTATTTAATGAGCAGGGCCGTTTTGCTCCTGTTTTTGATGACTCCGAATGCATTACGGTACCTGCCGACCATGTGCTGTTAAGCGTGGGCCAGGCCATTGAATGGGGCGGCCTTCTTGACAATAGCCAGGCACAGCTTAATCCCAATAACACCCTTAAGGCAGACCCCGTTACCCTGCAAACCCATCAGCCCGATGTTTTTACCGGCGGAGACGCCTTTACGGGACCCAAATTTGCCATTGACGCCATTGCCCTTGGCAAGGAGGCCGCCGTCTCCATCCACCGCTTTGTTCAGCCCGGCCAGGATTTGCTTATCGGCAGGGACAGACGGGAATACCTTGCTCTGGACAAGAGCAGCGTGGTGTTTGACGGCTACGACACTCAATCCAGGCAAAAAGCCGCGTCAGAGGCGGCTCCCCTGGCTCACAGGCAGTTTAAGGATGTTCGGGGCTTCTTTACCGAGGAACAGCTTAAAAAGGAAACTGAGCGCTGCCTGGGCTGCGGAGCTACCGTCGTGGATCAATACCTTTGCGTCGGCTGCGGCCAATGCACCACCAAATGCAAATTCGACGCCATTCACCTGGAACGCCGGTATGACGGGGAAGGCGTAAGCTATGAGCACTTAAAACCCGTGGTTATTAAGCATGTCCTAAAGCGCAAGGTTAAAATGACAACCAGGAAAATAAAAAACGCCTTAACCGGCAAGCTTAACCGAAAAATTTAACCGGTAAAAGGGTAAGCTGAATAATCCTAAAACATAAGGTCTAAAACATAAAGTCAAAATAATGCAGCCGCAGGCTGAACCTGAGCGGAATACCGCCGGTCTTAAGCCTGCGCTGCCCTGTTTAAGGGGGGAAAAGCATTGCACGAGCTGGGTATTATGTTCCATGTGGTTAAAAAGGTAGAGGCTGTGGCACGGGAAAACGGGCTCACCAAAATTGAAGCCCTGGTACTCCAGGTGGGTGAGCTGGCTTCGGTAGTCCCTCAGTATATTCACGCCTGTTATCCCGCGGCGGTGGATGGAACCCTTCTTGAAAGCACCCGCCTGGAAATAGAAACCCTTCCCGCCAACGGCCTATGCCAGGGCTGCAAAAAAGTTTATAACGTGGTGGAGCACCGAAGAAAATGCCCTTTCTGCGGAAGCGGGGATTTTGAGCTCATAAGCGGCCGGGAATTTAATATCAAGGAGATCCGGGCCTATTGAAGGTTCTTTAAGCTACACGCTCCAGCCCAGGCTCTCCTCCTGAATGCGGTACATACGCTCGTACAGTCCCTTTTTTGCCATTAGCTCCTCATGGGTGCCTTCCTCCGCCAGGCGTCCCCCATCCAGGACAATAATTTTATCGGCCCCGGCCACAGTCCTTAAACGGTGGGCGATGACAATAACAGTTTTGCCCTTAATGAGCCTCGAAATGGCCGTTTGTATGTACTGCTCGTTTTCCGGATCCAGGGATGCGGTGGCTTCGTCCAGAAGAATGATGGGCGCATCCTTTAAAAGGGCGCGGGCAATGGAGATACGCTGTCTTTCACCTCCGGAAAGAGTGCTTCCGTTCTCCCCCAGAACCGTTTGATACCCATTGGGAAGATTTCGCACAAATTCGTCGCAGCAGGCGGCTTTTGCGGCTTCCATAACCTGCTCCTGTGTAGCGTCCCTGCTGCCGATTCGTATATTGGCTAAAACCGTATCGTTGAAAAGCACCACATCCTGAAAGACAAAGGACATATAGCCCATCAAATACTCGGGGTCCAGGGTCTTAATATCCACGCCCCCTATTTTGACGCTGCCCTTGTTAACATCCCAAAAACGTGCAATCAGCCGGGAGACGGTACTTTTCCCGCTTCCGGAGGGGCCCACCAGCGCCGTTATGGCATCGGAAGGAATAGACACTGTTAAATTTTCAAGGACATTGTCCGTCCCTGCCTGTTCGTTATAAGAAAAGCTTACGTTTTCAAGGCTAATGGCCCAGCTTGTAAGGGGCGTATCCGTGCTCCCCTCCATTATAGGCGCTGCCATCAGAGTTCGCATGCGCTTTGTGGCAATACGGTGATAAAAAAGCTCGGGCAAAAGGGTAAGCTCCACAACAAAAGGGCCGTAAATGCGCACCACAATAAGCAAAAACATAAGAAGGGGAATAAGCTCTATTCTGCCACCGGCAAGAAGGTTGGTTCCCACAAACAGGGTAAGACC
>JAEXPO010000605.1 GCA_023446675.1 Bacillota bacterium
GTGTTGTACACACCGACACCGCCTTGAGAGTGTCCAATCACACCGATACTATCAAGATTGACTTTGCCGTAAAAAACGCTGTCTTTGTCTTCGTTGGCTTGGAGCAGATAAGCAAGCGTGGCATCTGACTTTTTGCCTTCCCAGGAAGACGGGTCTTCGTTGCCGATGGCGATAAATCCCCAGGAAGCCATATGTTCAAATACCGACAGATATCTGGAGGCACCAACCCCTGTACCGTTTACGAACAGGACAACCGGGTATTTGGCATTGCCTTTTTCAAGCTCTGTGGGGTACCGGATTGTGATTGCTTTAATGTCCGCATTATCGTGATCATCAACGGTCACGGATTTCGTTTCGTATTTTCCCTTTGCAAGATATTTCGATTCAATGTCACCGCCAGTCTTTACTTCGGTTGTATAATGATCTGGTGCCATATTGGCTGTTGTAATGTCTTTCCACAGTTTCTTAAGACCGAAGAACAATATCACAGCCAAAACAAGCAGGACGACGACAATAATCAATATAGTATTAATAAACTTTTTCATGCTTTCTACCTCTTATATTCACGTCACCTTTTGTTGCGGAACATCTATGAGTAAGATCACTCTTGACATTTCGTTGAGACAAGTGTATCTTTAAATTCTCGACGAGTCAAGCGTCTCGTCAAAATGAGACAATTATGGAGTTTTGTATCGACACATGAATATGAATAACCAAGAAAAGAACAGCTATGTAAGAACGCAAATTCTGCAAACATTGCTTGAAATGATGAAAGAAATGCCATTTAATTCTATCGTGATCAGCGTACTGGTATCACGTGCCGAAGTCGGAAGGGCGTCTTTCTATCGTAATTACACCGATAAAAATGATGTTCTTCGTCAAGAATCCGACCGCCTTATGAAAGAATGGGGTGGTGAATTTGAAATTGACAATACCGGAAATAATAGTAAAGTTCTGATTAGTTTACTGGACTTTTTGAAGGCTCATGCCGAATTCTATACTGCACTATATCGCGCCGGACAACATGATATCGTCCAGGATGCAATTCTTGCCTTGTTTCCGATCCGTGAAGAACTATCAAATATCGTTGCTTATCTATACTCTTCGTTGGGGTACACAGTCTATGGCTGGGTACATGAATGGATAAAGCGTGGCATGCAAGAATCCGGAACAGAACTTGCTCATATGATTGAAGAGGCACAAAAAAAGGAAAAATAAGCCATAAATGTCGGGTGTCAGGCACTCCGATGTCGTCAACTTAAAATTTTTTCTTTTTTTGAGTAAGAGCCTGTATCATGCCTAAAAATAAACGGTTCTGCACTATAATTCCTAGATTGTGTGCAGAAGAGCGACTTTATTCACCTAAGAACTGCAGCTTAATAGCTTGAGGCATAGTGTCGAAGGGATTCGAACATAGAATTGCTATCCATTTTATAATCAATTATCCTGCGTTCTTCTAGACCATAAATCGGAACACTCATTTCAATTAGAAATCTTTTCTTCTCCGACAAATGCTCCAGGGAACTGCACATTATTATATCAATTTTTCCTCTTTCACACAGCTTCAACAGCTTTCTGAAATCATTCTCATTTTTATTGCTGCTGTCATCTGTATAGACTCCTACCAACTGCCATTCCGTCATTATCCTTAATATGTTATGGTAGTGCATTTGAAGAGCATCATTTTGAAATAGCCTTTCATCGTAAACTGCCATCCGTAACATGCCGTCTCTCGCTCGTACATACCTGCTAAAGACACTCGCAGGTGGTATCATCAATACTTTTTTATTTCCCATAGTAACACCGCTTCCTTTCATATAAATAACAAAAACAAGCGAAGTCCTCCGGTAAGATCACCAAAGACTTCGCCTGTTTATTCTGAACAGCGCTTACTGTCACTAGCCTTAATATTCTTTAAAATTCTATGTCATCTATGTTTTTATCTAAAAAACAGACCTCAGACAGATGACATTTTTACTCTAAATTCTTCCAATTTTTACCCCTAAAACCACAACATATTGTGGTCAAGCTCTACTTTTTATCCTCAAAACCACATTTCGTCATCAGAATTATCGCTTCAACGTGCTCCGTCCAGGGAAACATATCCACAGGCTGTACTTTTACCACTTTGTATTCACCCATACATCCATCTACTTCTGCCTCTTCCCGCTCCTGCTCAATACCCTTCTCCCCTTTTTCTTCTACACTTCCACCTATACCATCTTCCACCTTCACACCTTTTCCGCACAAAACCTTTAAGTCCCTTGCAAGGGTGGAAGGATTACAGGAAACATAAACAATCTTTTCCGGCTTCATAGCAAGAAGTGTCCGCAACAGTCCCTCGTCGCATCCTTTTCTGGGAGGATCTACAAAGACCACATCTGCCTTAATCCCTTCTTTGTTAAGCTCGGGCACCACGGTTTCCACATCCCCGCAGTAAAAGGTTGCATTCTCTATGCCATTTAAGGACGCATTGCGCTTCGCTGCTTCTACTGCCTCCGGTACATTCTCAACTCCAATAACCTGCTTTACCTTCCCTGCACTGTAAAGGCCAATGGTCCCAATACCGCAGTACAGATCTATTACGGTTTCCTCACCGCTAAGCCCTGCAAAATCAATAGCTTTAGAATAAAGCACCTCAGTCTGTACCGGGTTCACCTGATAAAAGGACAAAGGCGAAATCTCGAAGCTCATGCCTCCAAGCTTGTCCGTTATGGTTTCGCTGCCATACAGTATTTTATTTTCATTGCCCATCACCACATTGCCGTCCTGGCGATTAATGTTAAGAACCACGCTTTTTAAATTGGGAATCTTGGACCTTAAAATCTCAACCAAACGATCCAGCTTAGGCACGGAGGGACTGGCCGTTACCAGAATAACCATGACCTCACCGGTATTAAAGCCAACCTTCACCACAAGGTGCCGAACAAGGCCCCTTCCCGTTGTTTCATCATAAACGGAAATCCGGTTGTTCTTTATAAAGGAAAGTACTGCTTCACGAGCCTTATCACTCACCTTGTCCTGAATGGAACAAACGCTGGAATCCACAATCTCATGGCTGCGTCTGGCAAAAAAGCCTGCCACTACCCTGTCCCCACTCATACCAATAGGGTATTGGGCTTTATTACGGTAATAGTAGGGTTCCTCCATTCCAATAACAGGTTCCACCTTGATATCCGTAAATCCCCCAATACGGGTTAAATTATCGTTTACCACCCGGTGCTTAAATGCCAGCGTCTCCTTATAGCTCATGTGCTGAAGGCTGCAGCCGCCGCAACGCTTATAAACAGGACAAAAGGGTTCAGCTCTCTCCGTTGAAGCTGTGATGAGCTTATCGATGCGTGCGATAGCATACGTCTTATGGGCCTTAATAATCTTTGCCAGTACCTTTTCACCCATTATGGCACCCTGCACAAATACGGCAAAACCATCCTTTTTTCCCACACCCATTCCTTCGTGTGTCATACTTGTAATTTCAAGCTCTAAAAGCTCGTCCTTCTTCAACATTTTCCTGATTCTCCCTCTTAATCGTCTCTGTTTACATATTTGAATTATTTAGCTTATTACTATAAACTTTTCTAATGAAATTAACTTTTCATGACCGTGATTTGTTACTGTCCCATTCCCATTATAAAAGCATCCGGTATTACGGATGCTTTGTATCATGCTTGCTATGCAAAGAATGTTAAATTTATAATCCAAGTGCCATTTATCATTATTTCTTATTGTTTATTGCCTTTTTGTCTATTACTAGCCTTTGGCATTCACTATCTACCATCTACCATCTACCATCTACCATCTACTATTATCATTTAATACTTGTCCCTTATCGCATATCTCTTATCTCTTTAACTCATTATCTTCATTATACCCTATTTCGGACCATACGCGTAGGATTTTTTTCATAGGTTTTATATCCATTGCATTAGTTTGCTTGATATACCACCAACCCACCCTATCCAATTGCCGTAAATAAATGCCTTCTGCACATAGCCATACATCTAAATAGGCACTCATTTTAACTTTTACACACGAATAGTTACCCATTTACTTATCGAGTACTATCAGTTATCAGTACCCACCTTAATCCCTGTGCTCTGCAAGAATGCTTGTGAGCCGCACCTGTGCCGATTCCAGCATATCCTGTATCCGTTCCATTTCAGACAGGCTTTCCTGGGAATCCAGTATCTCCTGCTCCAGAGAATGACCCGTTTCATAAATAGCCGAATTGGTGCGGGTAAGATTTCCGACCGTTTCCATAAGCTCCTGGTTTGCGGAAAGCTGCTTGCCGCTTAAATGGGCATATTCGTCCAGGGTTCCCACTACCTGCTTCACTCGGGTACTGATATCCTCAATGCTCCGGTGCATGTCCTCAGCCCGGTGAATACCCTCTTCAACACCGCTTACACCCTGATCCATGGACTGAACCGTCCAGTTTATTCGTTCCTGTATTTCACCCAGTTGACTGCGAATAGCTCCTGCTGCGCTTCCGCTTGCATCAGCCAGCTTTCGGATTTCGTCAGCCACCACGGCAAAGCCCCGGCCCTGTTCCCCTGCCTTGGCTGCTTCAATAGCCGCATTCAGCGCCAGCAAATTGGTGCGCTTGGCAATCTGGGTTATAGTCTGTGTAATTTCCTCTATTCTTCCCGAGGAGCCTTCCAGCTGCTCCATTTGGGCTGCTATGTCCTTTACGGTTTCAGATGCCTTTAAAATAACATCACGAACCTGTCTGGCCTGCTCCTTGCTCATTTCCGTCAGCTCTACGGCCTGATGCCCGTCATTTACAGGCAGACTCCCAGCTTGCAGCGGCACTTCCCTGCCAGCTTCCCGGCCTTCTTCTTCCCTTCTCACTTCTATGCTTATTACTCTGCCAAAATCAAATACTCCCTGCGCTGTCGAAGACTTGCCTTTTACTCTATCCCCGGCACCATTGACGCCTTTTCCTATGCTGCCGGCATTTACCTTCTTACTGTTGCCTCCTGCTCTGGCTCCTGTTAAAGCTGCACTACTCTCAGCAGGCCCGGCAATGAGGCTTTTCATGCCCTGGCTGATATGATTAAGTCTTTCCTTATTCCTTGTAAAGCTTCCATTAAGCTCCCTGCATAAAAGAGCAATGGAATTTTGCACACTGCGGGTTTCGGTTATGAGTCTTTCCCTGCCGTCCAGCACGTTATTAAAGCTTTCCGACAGCCTGGAGAGCTCTCCGTCCTCCGCGCGGGGCAGGCGCAGACCAAAATCCCCCTGCTCCACTCGCTTCATAAGTCCGGAGATACGTTTAATTGGCTTAATAATAGATCCAGAAACAACAAAGGCCAGTACTGCTCCTGCCAGAAGGCAAATAAGCGCCAGTACCACAAGGCCCGGCACTATGTAGTTTTTAAGCTGCTCCGTATCCAGAAGGGATTCGTCAAAACGGGTTCTAACCGTGGTTTCCAAAGAGGCATACAGTCTCCCGGCTTCCTCCGTTAAAAGCTTCATTTCAGCAAGGGCACCAGCTGTGGGATCGGAAAGTATTTGACTTAATGCCGTTTGAACCTCTGCTGCACTCTTTTCCAGGGTATCCAAAATAATCAAAGCTCTGGCAGCCCCGGCATCCGCCCCGCCTCTCAAAAGTCCCATACCGTCGAGCTCTGCCAGACCAAGGGTTATATTGTCAAAAAGCTCTTCTGTCAGCCGGGCCGTCAGGCTTCCATCCTCTGTCGCCGCTGCTTTGTAAAGGGAAACGCCATAATCTCCCACCAGGCTCATTAAAGCTAAAACACGCTCCTGGTTGTTAAGAAGCTTTCCGGTTTGTGCAAGGGAAATACCTTTTACCAATTCTCCCTGGTTGACGGCCAGACCCTTTATAACCTCAGCCCTGGCAGCTAAAGCCCTGGCTTCCTCTTCTAAATTTACTGAATCCACCGAAGCTACAGCCACACCCTCTGATACGGCAGCCGCACCATCGGCCGAGCTGTTCGTTCTGTCTGATCTGCCCGAGCTGTCCGTACTCACAGCTCCTGCTGCAGCCACATTGACAGCCTCCATAGCCGTAACACTCTTATTTATATAGGCTTCCAAATCCTTAATAAAGAGAGCCTGCTCCTGGGTCAACCCCTCCGATCCACTTACAGAGGCCGCAAGCTTTCGGCTCAAAGCCCGCATTTCAAGGTCAAGCGCATCCCGGTTTTGGTTCAGGCTTTCGTCCAACAGCCCGTTAAGCTCGGCAACAGCATTCAGCCCCTGGCTTAACGCAGCTTTTAACTGGGCTTCGGCCTTATCTTCCACCAATGTTCCAATTTTCTGATTGTAAAGGTTGGATATGGCCGTTTCCTTTTCCAATAAAGCCGCCAGATCCTTTTGGGATGCCTCAGCACTGGAGGAAGCCTCTGTTCCCCTGTAACGCTCCAGAAGGAAATTCAGATCGGCTATGCCGCCGGACAGCTCTACGTCCAGGGTTTGCAGCTCCCCGGCCTTATTGGCATTAAGAGCAACGCTCTCATGTATCAGCTTTTGCTTTTTCTCGGAAAGAATCCTCACGGCCTCAAGGCGCCGTGCGATAGATGAATCGTACTGAATATTCCGGGCGCCTTCCAGCACATAGCTTCCGGCAAAATAGGCAACGGCCCCGAGTATTGCCACTAAAAGTGCTACCATGACGCCAAAACCCAGATATATTCTGCTTCTGATTGTGTCCTTTGCCATAGCTCATCCCCGGTGATTCATTATATGACGAATCGTCTTAACGGCGGTTCTCATATAATCAAAATTTAGTTTATCAGTATGAGTATGAAATCACGGTCCAGCCCTGTTGCGGAGGTCATTGAGTAAGTCATTTTGAAGTCTTTGCATAAGTCTGCATGCATTAGCCTATTGAAAAACAACCCCTCAAACTTCATTTTTAAGGTAAATCTGAAAGTTCCGGGTAGTTTTTCACGTTTTTATGCATACTTTTTATAAATACCACCGAAAATGAACAATGAAACAACCGTTAAATAAACCTTTACAAGGACTTTTACAGGGAGGCGCTTAAATTTGTAGCCCGTAATTCACCGGAATGTCTTCTATTTGCAATATACTTGTATTATAATAATAAAGGTTGTGTAATAAAAAAGTAAAATATTGTTTATTGCTTTCTGCCATGGGACGGGCCCTTTTTAAAGGCCGCCGACATCTTGCCGCATCTTTGCTGCCCTTACCCGGCAAAATACCCGTACTCGGTTTATTCCTTGATACGCAACCTCATTTTTGGGAGGAAATTATGAAAAAGCTGACAGGAAAAATTTCTGCTCCAAGGCGTAGGAATTATTTGTCATTAATGTATATTCCACATCGCAAGGGCGGAATTCGTACTTTCAGAATCCAAAACTATCGGACAACCTTACTTTGCACTCTTGCCATTTTGCTTATGGCGCTGCTTTCTCTTACAGGCTATACCCTTGCCCTTGCCAAGGAAAACAAGGCCATGGCCATTGAGCATGAAGAGCAAATTAACGCCATTATGGAGCAAAAGCTCCAATTGGAAAGCTTTCTTGCGGATCAGACCAACAAATTTAAAGAGAACACGGAGCTGGTTACTTCCGCTGTCAATACCAAAAGCATTACCGACGATGCCATAGAAAACTATAAATCCGAATACGAAAAGCTTGTTCTCTCCTATGCCGACGATAGCTTTACAGCCATTAAAACCGTCAGTCGTGGCTCCGGAGCCACAAAAACAGCTACCGCCTTTAAGGAAGGGGTTTCGGATCTGAAGAACCTTATTAATGTGCTTCAGGACGCGAAAATTGAAGAGGATCAGCTTGATAACCTTATTTCGTCCAAGGAAACGGAGCTGACCAGCTATTTAGCTTCTCTTCCCACCTTCTGGCCCTGCGACTCCACCACTGTTTACTCCGCTTTCGGCATGCGCCTTCATCCCATAAAAAAAGTAAGGCTGCTCCATGAGGGTGTTGATCTTGGAAATACCAAAAACGCGCCGATTTATGCTGCCGCTGACGGCAAGGTCACTCTCGTGGGCTGGAACGGCGGATACGGCAAATGTGTTATCATTGACCATGGCAACGGCTATAAAACCATCTACGGCCATTTAAACGGCTATAAGGTCAAGGAGGGCGAATGGGTAAAAAAAGGACAGACTATTGCCTTAATGGGAAACACAGGACTTTCTACCGGCACTCATTTGCACTTTGAGGTTCGAGTTAATGATGTACCCATTCAGCCTCTGAATTTTATAGAAAAACCTTAATCCAGGTTCTATTAAGTTCTTTAATTCAGTTTGCACTATTAAATTTTTAATTCAGTTGGATTTATTTTTATTTTACTTCGGAAAGGCGGTCTATCAATGTTCAACAATAAGAAAAACTCTCCTGCCGCACTGGATACAGTCCTGGGCGAATTTACCTCTTTTGTCGGCAATATCGAGTCGGAGGGCTCGGTCAAGATTGTGGGCAAGGTGGAAGGTGATATTAAGGCGGGCGGAGACGTTTATGTGGAAAGCACGGCGGTAATCACCGGAAATATTTATGGCGGAAATGTTTATATCAGTGGGAGCATTAATGGAAATATTCTTACAAAGGGTATTCTTCACCTTCAAACCCAGGCCAGGCTTTACGGCGATATTGAGGTGGCCAGCATCGTAACCGATGAAGGGGCAATCTTCCACGGCAACTGCCGCATGATCGATTCCAGCTCCAAGCCCGAAGAGCCTCAGGGGCCTGCCAATAAGAAGAACAAGCTGAAGTCCAGAAACACAGCTCTCCTGGAGGATTGATTTTTAATCTCTCGTGACTAATCTTTTGAGATCTTACTCTCCAGATTAGTCTTTTAAGGCCTTAATCTCCCGAGAGCTCTATAGACTCCATTATAAGAAGAAGGCCCCGGGTGAAAGTAATTTCGGCGGTATCCCCGTCGAATTCATTGCTTACGCCCAGGCTGCCGCCAAATTTAAGCAACGCATTTGAAAGGGGGTATGAAAGCCCCCTTGTTGTTAACCCTTCCACCGTTTCGGAAACGGCAACCAGGGAAACTCTCCTGTTTTCTCCTTTATCCCGTTTCAGTGTCATGCCGGTACGTGTAAGGTACACCCGGTTGTATTCGTCCTCCAGCCAGGCGTTCACCCCATTGTCCAGAAGCATTCCCAGCATAAGCACGTTGGCAAGGGAATGATCCAGGCGTGTGCCCACCGCACCTAAAAGGCACACCTCCTTTGCTCCTCTTTCCAGGCAAAGACGAATGGCCAGCTCCATATCGGTAAAGTCCTTTTCCACGGGAAAAGTATGAAATTCCACATTCCAGGCCTTAAAAAAGGCAAAGGTATCCGGGCGGATGGAATCAAAATCCCCCACAAGAATATGGGGGGAAAGGCCTGCCAGGTAAAGGGCATCCGCGCCCCCGTCAGCAGCCACAATGAGGTCTGCGCCTTCGCAGCGTTTACGAACAAGCTTTTCGGAAGGCGGAGTACCTCCCCCGACAATAACAGCCTTTAAAGCCTTTTGGGCCTTAGTATTATTCATGCTATATATACTATTATCGCATTTTTCTCTATTCACACTATTTTCGGCCTTTGCAGCCTTGGGTTCTGCCATGGTTCAGCGGCCCCCTTTAAGTGCGCTTACAAAGCTTGCAGGATCCGGGCTTGAGAAGAAGGCGGAGCCGGCCACAATGACATTGGCTCCGGCATCCAGAACCGTATGTACGGTTTTTTCGTTAATGCCCCCGTCCACCTCGATATCCGCTTTTAATCCCCTTTTTTCAAGGGTGTTCCGGAGATTGGCTATTTTACGGGCCATACCGCTTATAAAGGCCTGTCCGCCATAGCCGGGGTTTACCGTCATAACAAGCAGCATGTCCACCTTTTCCAGCACATAGTCCACAACGCTCTCATGGGTTGCGGGGTTCAAGGCTACACCGGCCTTAAGCCCTGCCTGCTTTATGGCCTCCAGCATGCGATCCAGATGGGTTACCGCTTCGGCATGAACCGTAATAATATCGGCTCCCGCATCCTTAAACGCAGGAAGAAGCTGTTCGGCTCCATCAATCATAAGATGCACGTCAAAGGGCAGCCGGGTAC
>JAEXPO010000639.1 GCA_023446675.1 Bacillota bacterium
TTCAGGAGGATATTCTCAAGGTTATTTATGAAAGCGGCAAGCCTGTTATTCTCCTTCTCCTGTCAGGAAGCGCACTTTCCGTTACCTGGGCTCAGGAGCATGTTCCTGCCATTATGCAGTGCTGGTATCCCGGCGCTCAGGGCGGTAAAGCTGTTGCAGAGGCTCTGTTTGGTGAATTTTCACCCTCCGGCAAGCTTCCGGTTACCTTTTACCGTACAACAGAAGAGCTTCCCGCTTTTACGGATTATTCAATGAAAAACCGTACCTACCGCTATATGACACAGGAAGCACTGTATCCCTTTGGTTATGGCCTTTCCTACTCTAATTTTGAAGTAAGCAAGGTGGAGGCAGATACAAAGAACGTTACTGCTGAAGGTGTAACCGTGTCTTTTGAAATTAAGAATACAGGAAAGCTTGCGGCAGCGGAAACGGTTCAGGCTTATGTGAAGGTGGAAATGGAAGGTACCCCGAATGCTCAGCTTAAGGCCTTCAAAAAGGTATTCTTGAAACCGGGCGAAAGCGCTGGTGTTTCTCTGAGGCTTCCCTTTGAAGCGTTCAGCCTGTGCGATGATGAAGGCAAGCGCAGAGTTTATAAAGGGAATTACAGTGTTTATGTAGGAACCTCCCAGCCTGACAAGCGCAGTTTGGATTTAACAGGCAAAAAGCCTGTCTGCATTGCTTTTGAAGCACTGGAGGAAAGATTGGTGTAAAACGGCAAACTGGCACTTAAAACCGATTTTCTTTTATAATTAAGGTGTGCCGCAGGGGAATACAGGACAGTTTGTTAAATTCCCTGCCTGCTGATAAGAAGGAATCAAGCCGTGCAAAGCCGATGAGACAAAGGCTGCTAATTTAAACAATCGAAAAAATCAGGCTAGTCAGGATAGTCAGAATTATCAAAATTATTAGGATTATTAGGGTTATTAGGGTTATCCGGATAATCAAAAATAGTCAAAAACAGGAATTAAAGCTCAAGCACTCAAACAGCTCTGGAATTAAAACCAGGGCTGTTATTTTTTCTGGTCTTTTACAGGGATAGAAGGCTTCTGGAGAATGCCGCAGCTGTCTTTCAGACAAGTAATAGGGAGTAATAGGTTATGTGGTAAAAGGGGTTAAAGTTATCCATTTTGGAATATAGAATGATAATTTTAGCTTATTGTCATAGATGATAAAAAGCATTAATATGGTAAGGAATTCATTTGACGGCCCAAAGACTCATTAACAACATTCAATTATTAACTCCTTCAGGAGGATAATGAGGCTTCTTTTCAGGAAGCTGTGGAAGGAATGGATTTATGGAGATTTTGGACAACAGAAAGACTCTGGTTAAGGAAAGCTTTGACGTCATCGTAATAGGCGGCGGTATTGCCGGAGTTTCAGCAGCTGTGGCGGCTGCAAGGCTGGGAGCGAAAACGCTGATACTTGAAAAAAGCATTGTTTTGGGCGGACTTGCAACCGCCGGTCTTATCTCATGGTACGAGCCACTGTGCGACGGCTGCGGAAAGAAAATGGTGGGTGGTATAGGAGAAGAATTGATTCGCCTGTCCATAAGATATGGTTTTGACGATATGCCCCAGAACTGGAAGGGTGAGGATTATACTCGAAATGCACCGGTAACCGTCGAATCGGAATCCCAGCCAGCTAAACGTTATGCAACCCATTACTCACCAACCCTGTTTAGCCTTGCACTTGACGGTTATCTGGCTGAAAACGGTGTAAGCCTTATTCTTGATACTCTTATGACCTATCCGGTTATAGAAGAAGGCTATGTTAAGGGTATCGTTGCAGAAGCCAAAGAGGGAAAAGTGTTTTATGGTGCAAAATATGTTATTGATGCTACCGGTGACGCGGATGTTTTTCATAAGGCAGGGGCCCCCACTGTGGTTGGGGAAAATTTTCTTTCCTATGTGGCACACGGTATTAACCAAGGCGCACTGGAAACCTATTCAAAGACCGGGAATATGCATCATCTAAGAAAATGGCTGTTTATAGGAAGTGATTTGTTTGGCAAGGGGCATCCTGAAGGCATGCCAACCTTGCATGGTACCACTTCGGAGGAAATAACAGAATTTGTTCTTATGGGCAGAAAGCTGCTCTTTAATTCGATTAAGGAGCAGGACAGAAATTCAAGAGATGTAAGTACGCTGTCATTTATGCCTCAATTCCGCACCATACGCCACCTTACCGGCGAGTATGATTTTAAAGCGGTTGACGGGGAGGGCTTTGAAGACACCATTGGATCCTGCGGCGATTTCAGGCCCTTTGGACGAAACAAGCATTATCAAATTCCCTATGGTGCGCTCTATAACAAAGCTTTTCCTAATCTGCTCGCTGCCGGACGGAATATAAGCGCAAGCGGAGACGGCTGGGAGGTTACCCGGGTTATTCCGGTTTGCGCTCTCACAGGGCAGGCTGCAGGAAGTGCTGCGGCATTGAGTGTTAAGGAAAATGCTCCTGTTGAAAAAGTGAATATCAGCTCTTTACAGGAAACACTTAGACACAATGGGGTATTGTTCCACTAAAGAATTGTAACGCTATTCTTCTAATTTAATAGAAAGTAAATGATTTATTAAGCCGGAAAACGTCTGATTACTTATGTATAAACGTTTTCCGGCTTTTTCCACGAACGGTTTGTTGTTATGCGCGAATAGGATACAAATTTGCAATTGTTATAAAGTTACAGTTATTCAAAATTAACGTTACAAAACTTCCGGAATATGGTATTATGATATAAATGTGATTGGATATTTCTAAATTATTGGGATTCACACAGTATTAAGTGCTATTCCAGGTACGAGCTTTTACTATTGCGTTACTGATTTTGTGTTCATCTGAAAGGGGATTTATTATGAAAAGGTTTATGAAATTGCTTAGTGGCCTGCTCAGTTTAACCGTTGCTTTAACAATTGTTCTGTCTATACCGTCAAGTGTACGGACTTATGCAGCTCAAGGTGAAACCTTTCCTGACATAAAAAACCACTGGGGCAGAGCTAGCATCGAGTACGCTACGGGCAAGGGCATTATAAGCGGTTATCCCAATGGTAATTACGGACCTGAGGATACCATTACCGTAGAGCAATTCATAATCCTTCTTGTTCGTACCCTTGGTAAGCAGGATGTACCCCTTGGATTGGATAATTACATTAAAGCAGCACAGGATTTGGGGATTTTACCTATCGGAGAGCATTACGATTATAAAGCACCTATCCTGCGTGGCGACATGGCAAAGATGGCCATTCGGGCATATGAAACCCTTTACCCAGGCATTGAGTATCCGGAACTGCTGGATGCTTTCAAAGGTCTTGTTACGGACTATGACAGTATCAGCGATATATTGAAATCTTCCGTGCTTAAGTGTGTTGAACAGGGCATCCTTGCTGGAGGTGATGGTGGTAACTTCAATGAGAACAGCACCAGCACTCGGGCACAGGCGGCTTCTGTTATTCACCGGCTTTTGAGTGTTGCGGAGAGGGAGAGGGTTAAGCCTGTCTTTGCAGAGCCGGATTATGAGTTCGAGGCGTTCATGGCAAGTGAGGAAGCAGCAGAATATTTTTCGACCATGCGTGTCTTTAGGATCGAGGATGGCGTCGTCTATTGGGATGGGCGCTATGGTGAGAATATGATGGGCGCAGGGAAATATGGTATTACCATTCTTCCTACGTTCTATTATAAGGAATCCAATAAGGTGGTCTATGAGACAATCCGAAATATGGTGTATGTGGCACGGGAAAACGGTAGATATTTTCACGCCATGTATATGAAAGACAGAGAGTTTAATAAGGTAAAATTTGAATACTTTCGCAGTGCAAACTTTGGGAGAACCAATAACAATGGAGCTGATCAATTTGCATTGGATATTGAATTGCGCCCATATCAATGGCCGGGGCAGACAAAAAACTCGGATTATTACGTCTCTGTAACACATTTAAAAGATGGACTGGATACAGATGATTCAAAGAGATTTGACAACGATATTGTGGAGGCCATGGAAGCCCTCATAGACTGCGTCTATACACCTGAGTACAGTGAGTATATAAAGGGTTATATTCTAGATGAATACAATAAAGCTAAGGACTATTCAAATGGGATACTGGATATAAGCACCCTGGAAGATAAATACATATGGGATATGGGTGATTATAAATATTACGTTAATGGAGATCTCATAAATTACAAAGAGATTGAAATAAACAACTTAGGATTGCCAGGAGTTATTTTTACATCCAACAGGTAGGAGAGTAGCATATGAAAAAAACAAAAAAATACCTATCCGTAATACTGGCATTAACAATTATCATAAGTACCATGGGTAACGTGGGGATTGCACATGCTCAGACAGTCGCTCAAGCATATACGGACTATAAGCCGTTTTTCATAGCTCCAGATTGGAGTGCAGCTACATTTGCAAATGAAGCCCAAAAAATCGCGACACAAGCGGAAATTCTATTGAACAATTCAGGAGATATGTATCTTAATCCTTATGTCTACTATCATTACAATTTAATTGTATATGGGAAGCCCTCCGGAAACTTCTATAAAAAATCAGACGGTCGAATGGTAAACTCAAATAACGAGCGTGGGGAATATCAGTTCATTGGATACGATTATTCCGGAACCAAGTTAACTAATGACTATTATTTCAGTTCAACCGGGAGCAACGG
>JAEXPO010000648.1 GCA_023446675.1 Bacillota bacterium
CTGGAGCAGGAGGAGCTGCCTCCTAAATCGGCGGAATATGTACGTATTTTAACGGAAAAATCGGAGCGGCTTAAAATCCTCATTCAGGACCTTTTTGATTTATCCAAAGCCACCAGCGGCAATATTCCCCTGACCCTGGAGAAACTGGATCTGGCCAAGCTTTTGAGACAAACCATGGCCGATATGGATGAGGCGATTCGCAGCTCCGGCCTGATTTTCAGGCTCAACATACCCAATACACCCGTACCGGTGACCGGTGACGGCAGCAAGCTCTATCGCGCGCTGGCAAACCTTGTTCAGAACGCGTTAAACTATTCCATGCCCCGCTCACGTGTGTTTATCGAGCTGACGGCAGCGGAGGATACCGCCGTCGTTACTCTCAAAAACACCTCCGGCTACGAGATGGATTTTACGGCAGAAGAAATTATGGAGCGTTTTGTGCGCGGCGACAAAGCCCGTACCACCGAAGGATCGGGCCTGGGGCTTGCCATCAGCAAAAGCTTCGTAAACCTCTGCGGCGGAAAGCTGGCTATTGCCACGGACGGGGATCTGTTTAAGGTAAGCATAAGCCTGCCGTTATACCTGTGATGACCTTTGACTAGGCCCCGATGGGAAAGCCGGGGTATAAACAGTAAATAGGTATTCAGACAATGCAGCCGATTTTGTTATTCAGGATGGAAACGAATTGCCGGCGAATGAAGGCATCACGGTAATAATCCTGGCAAAGGGCAGTGAGCTGCTGAGGAGTCATGCCGATTTCCTCCTTGAGAACTTCAGGAAAGGCTGTCTGTGCAAGCAAGCTGTCTGCAATCTCATAGGGCGTTTTGAAAACCGCTGCATGAACAATGCGGCGGGAGGTGGTCCACAAGCGGCTGAATTCCGTACAGAAGGCCTTCAAGCTGCTTAGCTGAACGCTAAAAGAATACTTTGGAAAAGAAGGTGCAGCACATACGGTTGACGCAACAGGATTATAAAGGTAATATAAGCTTACAAAAATATTCAGGAAATATCTCTATTGTGAGCCTTTAAGCAGGAATCTTTCTTTTAAATGGCCATGCTGCGACCATGGAAAGGAGATTTAAAATGATTGTAAATTATAAAAAAGCATCCCGGCTAATGTCGGCGCTTGCCCTTTCAACCGCTCTTCTTACGGGCTGTGCCGGACTTACGGGTACTGTTGGCGAAAAGGAAACACCTGGCCCTGCCGAGACAGCTACCCAAGCCCCGGAACCTAACCCCGGGACGGTTTCACCCTCTTCAACACCCGGCTTGCCCGAGGTAACGCCCACCCCCCAGCCGGCAAGCGCAAAGCCTCTTGTGCTTAATGAAAATGTTATTTATAAAAGCGGCCTGTTTTCTTATTTAAACGTTATCAAGGATGACGGAACCGAATTGATTATTTCTGACGAGGAAACCCTTCCAGCCGAGCCTGTTATCTCGCCTGACAAGAGCAGCCTTCTATATATTTCACCCGGTGAGTGGGAAGAGCTGGGAGAGCTTTTTCTCTATCGGTCCGGCTGGGATAAGGCCGAGGTTTTAATTCCCAGAAGCGCCATGAACAGCAATGACACGCCTAAAAAGGTGCTTTGGCTGGACAATGAGAATGCTCTTGTCATTATCGGCTTTACCTATGGCACGGTAAGTGCGGGAGGAGAACTCTATCATTTAAATGTAAAGGATGGCCAATTGCATCGCCTCTTTACCGATGAAACGCCGGAGCTCCGTACGGAAATTAAATCCGTTTACATTGATGAAGCAGATGGGAAACGGCTGCTGAGCATTGAAATTGCAGAGTTCAACAAGGATGTAACCCATTATAAAACGATGACGGTAACAACAGATCTTAACAAGGATTTTGTTAAAAATCTGTCTATCCAGGAGGAGAGAGATACTCTGGAGGCCCTTTTGAAGAAAGTGGCAGAAGAGCTCAGCGCTTCTCCGTGAGACGCAAAAGCGCTGAGCAGCAAGTAATAGATACGCAGACAAACAAGCCTCAATTAATAAGCTGTGCTTTTCAGCATGTCCCTGGCCATAAGTGCGGCGCCATAAGCGGCGCTGCCTGCCGGGGACAGCGTTTTTATACCGGGCAGGGCAAGGCGGAGCTTTTCTTCAAAGGCCTTTCGGATATAGGGATCCTTTAAAAGAATGCTGCCTGCCAAGGCAAGCTCTCCGGACTCCAGCTTTAATCTTTCAGCAACAGGCACAACCAGCTTTACAAGCTCAAGGCTGCTTTTTTCAGCAATGTCCAAAGCCGCCGGATCCTGTTGGCTTAACGCTTGAGTGAGAAGGGGGGAAAGGGCGGCAATATCTCTTTTATTGGTCTTGCCTGAATAGACAAAACCAATAAGCTCCCCTATATCAGTAAGCTTCAACCTATCATAAACCATTGGGGTGAGAGCTGTTTCCGGGCATCTGCCGTCATAAGCCCGAACAACGGCGGAAAGAATATCCCTCCCGATGGCGTAGCCGCTTCCCTCATCGTCAATTAAATAACCGAACCCCCCTGTACGGTGGCTTTCATTCAGGCGTGTTTTGCCATAGCAAATGGAGCCCGTACCGGCAATAAGGATCATGCCCCAGGGCTTTTTTAGAGCTCCGTACAGCGCAGCCTCATGGTCGCCCTTTATACTGACAGGCCCTCCGTAGCCCCCATGTCGAACGGCCATTTCAAGGCAAGCTGCCGCTTTGGGATTACTCACTCCGGCTGCCCCTATACAGAGTGCCAAACAGGCTTTAAGTCCGTCAGGGGCGTATGTGCGGGCTGATGTCAGGCTGTTTCCGGCAACCTCACTGCCGGGTAAGCTGTTCACCTGCTCCGAAAGACGAAGGAAGATCTCCGCCATATTCTTTTGAACGTTGGCATTGTCTTCCCCGTTGATATTTATAGCTCCTGCTGTGAATTCAAACAGGATCTGTCCGTTTAAGTCCATGGCCGTAACGGCGGTTTTCGTTCCTCCTCCGTCCAGCCCTAAAACAAAGGTTTTCATTTATACTCTCCCAAGAGGTTTTATCTTTTACAGCATAGTATAAGCTTAAAATAGCCTGTATAAAATTCCACGAACTAACCTAAAGGGTGACGCTGAGCTTCCCCTTAGGTTCAAGCTCCCCGGACAGTACCTTAATTAAGGCATTAAAGGCGGGGAGTGTGTATTCATAAACCGCAAGCTTTGCCCGCGCTCCCTTTATGAGCCCCAAATCATAGGGGTTTCTCAGTGCCACGGCCACAACGCTTTTGTTCATGGCGCAAAGCC
>JAEXPO010000662.1 GCA_023446675.1 Bacillota bacterium
AGCTTTGCCTTCAGCTCATCGCTCCACTCGTTCTTGCTTCCCTCTGCCAAAACAAGGTTATAATTGTTGGTGAATTCCCCCAGTACCGATCCGAGTATAATCGGTATGTGCTTCGTTTCCTCCCGGAAGCCTTCCTTAAGAGGCGTGCCTCTGTAGTAGTCGTAATCGCAGGCAGGCGCCCACATCACCCTGGCCCCGGACTCCCGGAAAAGGTCGTCCATGGCCTTTGACGCGGCTCTCGCCAGCTTATAATACGGAACACCCTCAATTTCAGAAATGTCCGGGCCGGTTATTCCCAGATTTTCCAGCGTCAGCTCGGCAATTCTCCGGGATTCCTCCACGGTAACATCCTTTCCCTTGTGAAAAATACCGCTTAAGATAATAGCCTTGTGAAAAAGGCCGTCCGCTGCGGGCGTTTGCAGCAGGGTAGCGATTTTACCACCCCCGCCGGACTGTCCGAACACCGTCACATTACCGGGATCTCCCCCAAAGGCCTCAATATTATCCCGCACCCATTCAAGGGCAGCCACGATATCCGCAATGCCGAGAGTACCGGTATACCTGTATTCATCACCGAAGCCGGACAGATTCAAAAAGCCCAGTACATTAAGGCGGTGATTAAGGCTCACCACAACCACATCCCCGAAGCGGGAAAGATTCTCGCCGTCATAGGCAAATTGCTCCACGCTGGAGCCGGCGCTGTAGCCTCCGCCGTGAATCCAGACCATAACCGGCTTTTTAAGGCCTTTCCCGGTCTTCTGCGTCCAAATATTCAGATAATGGCAGCTTTCGTCCTGCGGAAAGAAATAGTGGGGAATCACCCCTTCGTCAAAGGGAACCCGGGTGCTCATTTCACAGCAGACCGGGCCCAGGGCAAGAGCCTCCTTAACTCCTTCCCAGGGTTTTACCCCCTCGGGCATGTGAAAGCGTCTCGCTTCGGCATACTTTATGCCTCTGAAAATGGTGGTTCCTTCAACGATCCGCCCCCGAAGCCTGCCGTTTCTGGTATCGACCAACGGCTCGTCCCCATTGCAGATAACCTGCCTGGTCAGTTTTTTAGGAAACATAGGACACCTCCCTGTTACTGTTTAAATCAACTTAAAACGGACTGTGGCCCGTATTCTCCAGGCCGAAAAACTCAAGGGCGCGCTGAATGCCAAGATCCCAGAAGCGCCACTCGTGACGGTATCCCTCAAGGGTCCAGAATTCGGCTTCAATGCCCACTTCCTTAGCATGCTTTTCAAAAATTTTAAGATTTTCATAAATAAGGGTGTCCTCTGTGCCGCACCCAAACAAAAGCCTGGGGAGCTTACCCGTTCCTGCAAGTGAATCAAGCAGCGCCCAGGCATTCTCACTGGAGTGAATAAAGGCCTCCAGCCCTCCCCCGTTTTCCACCATGCTCCGGGTACGGGCCGCCAGCGGGTGGTCGCTGTTCAGGTATTCCTCGGTAAGCTCGTTGTAATTGGCAGGGGTTGCCGAAAGCACCGCCGCCGCCGCGAACTTTTCAGGGTAATTGGCGGCAAACTTGATTGTACCGCGGCCACCCATGGACAGGCCCGCGATGAAGTTGTCCTCCCGCTTGTCGGATACGGGAAACCAGTTGTAAATTAACGGCATCAGCTCCTCCGTAACATAATCGTACATGCCGAAGCCCAGCATGCTCTTGTCCCAGTTGGAATAATTGCTGTTAAGGGCGCTGGGCATAACCACAACCAGATCCTTTTCGCAGGCGTAAAGGTCGATATTGGTTTTACGCAGCCAGTCCGTGTGATCCCCGAAGGTACCGTGGAGAAGCCATAGCACCTTATACTTCTTTCCGCTGCCGTAAAATTCCCTGGGGCTTTCGCCCCGATGCTTATCAGGCAAAATAATGCTGATCTCGTGGTTGGAATGAAGGTACTGGCTTTCGAAATTCATAGTAACCAAAGACATAGAAAATCCTCCCGTTTATAATTATTCAGGCACCTGTTTTTTAAAAGTGCCTTTTTTGAAATCACAGCGCCCACTTGAGGGCTTTTTCAATGTATTCGTTCCAAAAGGTCCAGTTATGTGCGCCGGGGCCCTCCGCATAGGTATGGGCAACACCCTCGGCGGTGAGGAAATCATGATACCTTCTGTTGGCCTGGATGCCGAAATCCTCTGTACCGCAGGCTATATAGATATCGGGAATGGGCTGGCCCGCCGCTTTCTTTTCCTTTATAAGCGCCTCCGGATCCTTGTCGCTTCCCAGAAGCTTGTTCAGATCGCCAAAGACCCGGGCGTAGTATTTATAATCGGCAAAGGCGTTTTTATAATCCGGGGACATACCTGCGATATTATAGGTTATCATCGCGGACGATAGAGCAATAACACGTCCGAACCGCTCCGAGTATTTAATGCCGTTTCTTATGGCTCCATAGCCGCCCATGGAGTAGCCGCCGATAAACGTATCCTCTCTTTTGTCGGAAAGAGAAAACATTTGGCGTGTGAATTCCACCAGCTCGTTTCCCACATATTCCGAATAAAGCGCCCCCATATCCGTATCGTCCAGATAAAAGAAATTATCCCCCGAGGGCATAAACATGGCGATATTGTACTTTTCAGACAGCTCCTGCACAGGACTTCCGTTAATCCAGTCCGTATAATTGCCGGTATAGCCGTGAAGCAGATAAAGCGCCTTCACAGGCCCCCTTTTAACCGGCTCCTGTCCGGGAGCCTCAAAGGTTTCCATGGGCACAAGAGCGTTAAAGGTGGTTAGCCGCCTTAATGCCTTCGAGCGATAGTTAATCTGTAAAAAAGCCATAGTAGAATCCTCCCTGTATAGTGATAAAACGGCTCCGGGCCGTTTCTCAAGCAAGCTCCGTAGCCCCTGTATAAAGCTGGTAATACCTTCCGCAAAGCCCCAAAAGATCCGTATGGCTGCCCCGCTCAATAATCGTGCCGTTTTCCAGCATCATAATGGCATTGGCATTGCGCACCGTGGAAAGACGGTGGGCAATGACGAGGGTGGTGCGGCCCTGCATCAGCTTATCCATCCCGGATTCGATTAGCTTTTCCGTATGGGTGTCCACCGAGCTTGTGGCCTCGTCAAGGATAAGCACCGGGGGATTGGCAACCGCCGCCCGGGCTATGGAAAGAAGCTGGCGCTGGCCCTGGGAAAGGCTTAAGCCGTCATGGGCCAGAACGGTGTCGTAGCCCTTTGGAAGCTTTCGTATAAAGCTGTCGGCATTGGCAAGCCTTGCGGCACGCAGAACGTCCTCGTCCGTGGCGTCGGGATTGCCGTAGCGAATATTTTCCTTAATGGTGCCGTTAAAGAGGTGGACATCCTGTAAAACCACGCCCAGCATACGCCTTAAGTCCGATTTTCTTATTCGTGTAATATCAATGCCGTCCACAACAATCCTTCCCTCATCAATATCGTAAAAGCGGTTGATAAGGTTGGTTATCGTGGTTTTCCCCGCGCCGGTGGAGCCGACAAAGGCCACCTTTTGTCCCGGCTTTGCAAAGAAGGAAACCGATTTCAATACGCTTTTTTCCGGCAGATAGCCGAAGGAAACCTCATGGAAGCGTATATCTCCCGCCAGAGGCACATAAGACGCGGAGGCCTCCCCGTCCTCAACCTTCCAGGCCCAGCCCGTCTCCTTTTTTACAAGGCGAACCGTTCCGTTATCCGGTTCAACAGGCGTGTCGATAACCTCAAAGATCCGCTCGGCACCCGCCATGGCTGCCAAAAGGGCATTGAACTGGTTGGCAATCATGGTAATGGGCATGGAAAAGGAGCGGGTATATTGGAGAAAGGCGGCAATGGTTCCTATATCCATGCGTCCGGAGAGCACCAGTAGCGCTCCGGCCATAACGGTTACGGCATAATTGGCATAGGAAAGGTTCATCATGACAGGCATCAGTATACCCGCAAAGGTCTGGGCTAGCGTGGCTGCCTGGCGCATGGCCTCGTTTTTTTCCCTGAAGGCCGCCTTCGCCTGCTCCTCCCTTGTGAAAGCCTTAACGACCTTCTGGCCCTCCATGTATTCCTCGATTAGCCCGTTGAGCTCACCCAGGGTCTTTTGCTGCATACGAAAATAACCGGAGCTCTTTTTGCCCACCGTCTTTGTAATCCAAAGCATCAGCACAAGAAAAAGCAGAACAAAAGCCGTAAGAAACGGGCTTAAAAGAAGCATCATAACAAAGACGCCCCCAACGGTTACCACAGAGGTTATAAGCTGGGACAGCCCCTGCTCCAGCGCCATGTTGATATTATCCACATCATTGGTAAAGCGGCTCATCATTTCGCCGTTGCTTCGCTTATCAAAATAATTAATGGGAAGATCCATCATGTGGCTGAAAAGATCCTTGCGGATCCGATTGGAGGTTCCCTGGGCAATTTTTACAACCAGCAGGCTGCTCACATAGGTAAGCACAACGGATATAAGATAAATGACCGCCATAGTGAGAAGGGAGCCACCGAGGCTTTCAATGGAAGCGCCCTCCTTTATACCGTTAATAAGGGGCTTCAGGAACCAGGTGGCCAGCACCCCGGCCAGGGAGCTGAAAACGGTGAGCATAACGGCGATTAAAAGCTTCAAAGGGTTGCTGCCCAAATAGCGAAGAAGCCTTGCGAAGGTTCTTTGAGCGTTTTTGGGCTTCTCGAAGGATCGGAAGCCGGGGCCGCGCATTTCTGTTCTTTGTCCCTTATGTGGTGATGATTGAGTCATGCCGTCAGACTCCCTTCCTGCTGAATGCTGTATATTTCCCTGTAAATACTGTTGCTTTGGAGCATTTCCTCATGGGTTCCGATTCCGTTGACGCACCCGTTGTCCATAACCACAATACGATCGGCGTGCTCTATGGAGGCGATGCGCTGCGCGACAATGAGGGTGGTGATGCCCCTCAGGGACGCTTTAAAGGCTTTCCGTATTTTGGCGTCTGTCGCCATGTCCACCGCGCTTGTGGAATCGTCCAGAATAAGCACCTTCGGTTTTTTAAGCAGCGCCCGGGCGATGCACAGCCGCTGCTTCTGGGGGGGGGGGGGGGGGGGGGGGGGGGGGGGGGG
>JAEXPO010000668.1 GCA_023446675.1 Bacillota bacterium
GGCCTCGGCCGCAACCCCATGCGCACGGTGCTGCGCCGCTATGGCCAGGGCGAGGAAGCAAGGGATATCCTGCGTCTGGGAGAGGTTCTTATACACACCCGTCAGGGAAAGGTGACAAAGGGAGAAAGCGAGATAGCGCTGACCGCCCTGGAATACCGTCTTTTATTAACCCTTGCCTCCCATTCCGGCCAGGTGCTCAGCCGGGGCCAGCTCCTGGAAGGCCTTTGGGAAGTGGGAGGGGAATTTGTCAACGACAATACCCTCACGGTCTATATTAAGCGCCTGCGTGAAAAGATAGAAGCCGATCCCCAAAATCCCCAGCTTATACAAACCGTCCGGGGGCTGGGCTACAGAGCGGAGGAGCCCTCATGCTGAGGAACAGGGAATATCTTATTTTTTTGCTCATCGTTTTTTTGGCCTTGGGTGCGGCCTTTGGGCTGGGTCTTCTCGTTTCCCCGGAGGCGGCTCTTTTCTCCGTCGGAACAGGGCTTGTTATTACCCTCATCGCCACCTGCTTTACCCGGTGGCGATACAGGCAGCTTGAAAAGCTGAGCTATCGCCTAAGCCGCATTAACAGGGGGGATTACAGCCTTGCGCTCCGGGATGAGGCGGAAGGCGAGCTCTCTATTTTAAAAAGTGAAATCTATAAAACCACCGTCATGCTCAGGGAGAAAAATGAGCAGCTCCAATGGGAGAAGGGAGCGCTTCAATCCCTGCTCACCGATATCTCTCATCAGCTTAAAACGCCTCTTACATCCATGTTTGTCATGATTGATCTGCTTTCCGAGGAGGATTTGCCCGAGAAGAAGCGCCGGGAATTCACAGACCGTATCCGGGCCCAGCTTGAGCGCCTTCAGTGGCTGGTTACCTCTTTGCTGAAGCTTTCCAGGCTGGACTCCGGGGGGGTTCAGTTCAAATCCGAATCCGTTCCCACCCAAAGCCTTATAAAGAAGGCCCTTGAGCCCCTTTTAATCCCTGTGGAGCTTAAACAGCAGACTTTGATGGAAGACTATGACGGGTCAAGCCTTAGCTGTGACGCCACCTGGACGTCGGAGGCCATTCTGAATATTTTGAAGAATTGTGTGGAACATACTCCCGAAAAGGGCTCCATTGCTGTTACCTGCCATGCCAACCCTCTCTATGTGGAGATTCGCATTGAAGATAGCGGACCGGGCATTAACCCTAAGGATTTACCCCATATCTGGAGCCGTTTTTACCGGGGGCAGAATGCTCAGAGCGACAGTGTGGGCATCGGCCTTGCCATGGCCGCAGCCATAGTCCAGGGTCAGGGCGGCACTGTGGATGCCGGAAAGGGAAAGCTGGGCGGCAGTCTCTTTATTCTCCGATTCCCCCGAAAAACGCCAGTGTGACTAAACTGTCACCTTAAAAGTCACCGTAGAGTCATATGAAGGCTTTAAGATAAGGAGGTAAGAGAGGAGATATAAGCTATGGAAATTTTAAGAGTAGAAAATATAAGCAAGGTTTACGGCAGCGGTGAGGCCTCGGTGAAAGCCCTGGACAATGTATCCCTGAAGGTGGAAAAAGGGGAGTTTGTGGCTATTGTGGGTTCCTCCGGTTCAGGGAAAAGCACATTGCTCCACATCCTTGGCGGTGTGGACAGGCCAACCTCCGGCAAGGTTTTTATTGATAATACGGATATTTACGCTTTAAATGAAAGCAAGCTGGCCATTTTTCGCCGGCGTCAGATAGGGCTTGTTTACCAGTTTTATAATTTAATACCGGTTTTAACGGTAGAGGAAAATATTCAGCTTCCCCTTCTTTTGGATTCAAGAAAAAGTGATCCCGCCCAGCTTTTGGAGGTACTCAAGCTTTTGGGCTTAAGCGAAAGGAAAAAGCATCTGCCCAATCAGCTTTCAGGAGGCCAGCAGCAAAGGGTATCCATCGGAAGAGCCCTGGTTAACAGCCCGGCCCTCATGCTTGCCGACGAGCCTACAGGCAATCTGGACAGCAAAAACAGTGCCGATATCATGGCCCTTTTAAAGGAATCCAACCGAAAATTCGGCCAGACCCTTATTCTCATTACCCATGACAATCAAATTGCCCTTCAGGCCGATCGCATCATCGGCATTGAAGACGGCCGCATCGTAAGAGACGAGGTGATGCGCAAATGAACGTGATGCAGCGCTACACCCTGGAAACTCTGCGGCTCAATAAAAAGCGCACCATTGTTACCATTATAGGCGTTATGCTCTCCACTGCCATGATAACGGCGGTAGCCCTTTTTGTAGGCTCCTTTATAAGCCTGCTCCAGAGAGGCACCATTGCCGACAGCGGCGATTGGCACGCCCTTTTAAGGGATGTACCGGTAAAGCAGATTGCCCAGCTGCAAAAGGAGCAGGAAATAGATAAGCTGACCTTAAGTCAGAACAGGGGCTTTTCCCTTCTGACGGATTTAAAAAACCCCGCAAAGCCCTATCTTTTTTTTAGGGAATACAACGCGTCGGGTTTTGAACAAATGTCGGTTCGGGTTACCGAAGGACGGCTTCCTCAAAAGCCCGGTGAAATTGTAGTGTCGGAAACGGTAAAGATTCTTATGGATGAGCCCTTTAAAGTGGGGGATACCCTTACTTTCAGCATGGGGCAGCGACTGGGCCTGGACGGCTCGCCCATCTCCCAGGAATACGCCTACAGGTATCAGACCGATGCAAAAACTGGTGAAATCCTGTTGGACGAAAAGACGGGACAGCCTGTTCCGGGGGAAGCCTTCAAGCAGGAGGGGACGGAAACCTTTACAATAGTGGGCTATATTGCCCGTCCCAGCTTTGAAGGAAGCTGGTCGGCCTCTCTTGGTGCTGTGGGCTATCTGGATGAGAACGCGCTTTCTCAAGGAGATAAGGTAAATGTTTACTATACCGCGGCTTCCGTAAACAGAGATATTTTTACTTCTGCTCCCAAGCTTGCGGAAAAGGTGGGCGCTAATTCCCAGGTTAGCTTTAATTCCGAGCTTTTAAGGTATTACGGCGCGGTGGAGGGCGATAATCTTTACAGCTTTTTAATAGGCTTTATGGCTGTTATTCTGTTCATCATTCTGGCAGCCTCTGTTTCCATGATTTATAATGCCTTTGCCATTTCTGTTGCCGAACGCGGCCGTCAGCTGGGCCTCCTGGCCAGCGCCGGTGCCACCCGGGGGCAGAAACGGGCCAGTGTCTATTTTGAGGGCTTTTTAATTGGAATAGCGGGAATTCCTCTGGGGCTTTTAGCCGGTATCGGGGGCATCGCAGTTACGCTTGTTGCCATTCGTCCCCTTTTAGACAGCTTTATCAATATGCCGGCGGGGGTAAACCTGGATTTGGTCATCTGGCCCTGGACCCTTGGGGTGGCTGTTCTCTTTTCGGCCGTGACCATAGTCATATCCGTACACA
>JAEXPO010000698.1 GCA_023446675.1 Bacillota bacterium
AAACGCTCCAGCTCCTTCATGGCCTTTTTGTTGGCCTCCTCGGGAAGATTGGCGGCAATAAGCTTTTCCCGGTATTCCTCAACCTCGGTAAGACCGGAATCACCGCCGTCTCCAAGCTCCTTCTGTATAGCCTTAAGCTGCTCTCTCAGATAATATTCTCTCTGGTTTTTGTCAATCTGCTGGCGAACCTTATTTGAAATATTCTTTTCAATTTCTAATATTTCCGTCTCATTCACAAGAATATCCAAAAGCATTTCCAGTCGCTTTCTGGGAGAAGTTTCCTCCAGAAGGTCTTGCTTCATTTCAATGGATATGCCCATATTGGAGGCAATCATATCCGGAAGCCGGGACATATCGTCGATGGCCGTCACCGAAAGTGTGGCGTCCGGTGATATTTTACCCGACAGCTTGGCATAGCGCTCAAAATGCTCGATAACCTGTCTTGCAAGTGCCTGAATATCGGTACGTCCGCTTTTTAAAAGAACCTTTCTCGAGGGCTGAACATCAGCGGTGTAAAAAGGATCCGTCTGAGTATAGCGAACAAGCTTCGCCCGTTCCAAACCCTCCACCAAAACGCGGATGGTATCGCCGGGAAGCCTTAAAAGCTGCTTAATACGTGCAATAGTACCAAATTCGTATACGTCGTCGGCCTGCGGCTCCTCCATATTGGGATCCTTTTGTGCAACCAAAAAGATCAGCTGCTCCTTAAGCATGCCTTCCTCGATGGCCTTAATGGATTTCAAACGGCCCACATCGAAATGGAGTATCATATACGGATAGACGACAATCCCCCTTAAAGGAAGCATCGGCATATTTGTTATTTGATTTGTTTTTACGGTCTTTGGCATTGAAATCACCCTTTCATGTCGTCAAGGCCTCTGGCCAATCAGTACTTAATATTATACTGACGTTTCCTGACCTTTTCAAATGTTTCTTTTCCCAATGGTTTTTTTACCAATCACCTGATTTTCAGCATCTTTTTTCCCACAACCATGTCGGACCATGCCGAATCTTATAATGCAATCGGGGGAATTCAGCTTTTGCCGCATAAACAGAGGCTTTTACGGATCTGTCACAGTGAAGGGCGCTAAAAAGCTCGGGGGCATTGAACCTCCTCCTTTTTAGCCAGATTTGCTTTAAGAAAATGGTTGCCAAAAAAGACTTTGATAAGGCTTTACACCCTTCAAAATCGCCATTAGGTATAAGAAATAAATCACATTAGCTCTCGGCAGAGGGGCCTTTGGGTGAAGTGATGACAATGCCGGTGTCTGTTTTATCGATTTTTACCTTTCCCCGGCCGGTTAATCCGATAGCTTCAAGGTAGTCTCTCGGAATTTGAACTCTTCCCGCCTTGTCAATAACGGCCAGCTCTTCATGGGTATGCTCCTCTCCCACATTCTGCCCGGATTCCGTGTCGGACAGCAAATTGGGGTTCTCCATATCCTCCCGGTAGGATCGCTTGCGAAGAAATTCGCTGCTGGTACGTCCGTCACGTATGGCCACCACCCGGTCCACACCCCGGGATACCGCCATGTCATGGGTTACAATGATAACGGTGAGATTAAGAGCTGAAGACAATTCCCGGAAAACCTCCAGCACCATGCGGGTGGTTTTGGTGTCAACCGAGCCTGTGGGTTCATCGGCTAAAAGAAGCTTCGGGCTGTTGGCAAGGGCAATGGCAATGGCCACTCGCTGCTGTTCGCCCCCCGAAAGCTCATGAAGCCTGTTATTGCGCCTCTTTTCAAGGCCTACCCTGGTTAAAAGCTCCCTGGCCCTCTCCCGCCTCTTTCTTCCACTGAGGCCGCCGTTTAGAAGCATGGGCATTTCCACGTTCTCAGCGGCGGAAAGATAGGGGATTAAATTTCTGGCGTTGTTCTGCCAGACAAAGCCCACTGTTTCCCGCTTGTAGCGCACCATGTCCCCATCGGAAATTTTTAAAAGATCCTTGCCGTCCACAAGGAGCGATCCGGCGGAAGGCCGGTCCAGTCCCCCAAGCATGTTAAGAAGGGTGGATTTGCCGCTGCCGCTGTTTCCTATAATAGCCATAAGCTCGCCCCGGGCCACGGTAAGATCCAAGCCTGAAAGGGCTACCACCTCGGTTTCATCGGTTTTATATATTTTCATGAGGTTTTCACAAACCACAAATTCGCCTGTTGTCTCAGTCAATCAATTCACCGTCCTCAAGGGTAAAAACCCTATCTGCAATTTCAGCCATTTTAACGTCGTGAGTGGTCATAATCACCGTCACACCCTCTTTTTCTATCAGGGTTTTAAAAATTTTAACCACCTGGATGCCCATGGCGGTATCCAGCTCGGCAGTGGGTTCATCAGCCAGTATGACAGGTGGGCGGTGAGCGATGGCGCGGGCAATGGCCACCCGCTGCTGCTCTCCCCCTGAAAGCTCCTGGGGCAGGTGATGCACCCGCTTGGACAGCCCTACCAGAGCCAGGCATTCCATGGTACGTTCACGCATACGGCCCTTCTTTTCACCTGCGATACGCAGGGCAAATTCCACGTTTTCATAGGCTGTCATATGGGACATGAGAGCCACCGACTGAAAAACAAAGCCCAGTCGGCTCCGGCGGAGGGTATCCCGCTTGCCGTCGGAAAGAGCGGTAATATCCCTGCCTTCAAACAAAATCCGTCCCGAGGTGGGATAATCCAGAGCGCCCAGAATATTAAGAAGCGTCGTCTTACCCGAGCCGGATCTCCCCCGAAGCACGGTGAGGGTTCCCTTGTCTACACTTAGGCTGACGCCGTTTAAAGCCCGAACCTTCTGCCCGCCCGCCGGAAATTCCCTTATAATGTTGCTGGCACTTATCATGGCTTCCATCCTTTTATGCCCTCTCTTTACGGTTTACCCTTATTAGTCCTCATCGGCTAGTCCTCACCAATTAGTCCTCACCAGTTAGTCCTCACCAGTTAGCCCTTACCAACTAATCCTCACCAAGCTTCAAGGCCTGATTGATATTAATACGCCGGACAATGACGCCAAGAATGAAAAGCCCCAATCCCAGCATTAAGCCCAGCCCTCCGTATATTTTAAGATAATCCGATTCCTCGCCCCTCACAAGATAGGGCGGCACCTGCTCCTTGGCGTCAGCCAAAAGCTGAGTTAAGGGAACAAAAAGCTCCGATGCCATGGTGCCGATAAATAGTCCTGCGGCAATGGCCGCTACCGATACCAGAACCTGCTCACATAGAATCATGCCGACGAGCTTGCTTTTGGAAAGGCCCATGGAGCGCAAGATGCCAAACTGAAGGGTTCGGCCCTTAATGGCCAGGATCCAGTAAATAAGAAAGCCTGTTCCGCTTATAACCATGGTAAAGAGAAAGCTCATGGTAAGAAAGCCGTTCATCCCCTGGATCATGGGATCATTTTTCATTTTAATAACCTGCTGAGAGGCGTCGGTAACACGGGTCAGACGTATATTGGCATCCTCAAGCTGCTTATAGATGTCGGCACTTTCAACACCCGCTTCCTTTTTCAGCCAGACCTCATAGGGCTGAAGCTTCATCTGAGCGCTGACATGGGCAAAATTGGCCACCAGGAAATGGCTCTGCCTGCCGCCGGCCAGGGATTCATAGGGATTATAGGTGACCCAATAAGGGACGGCAGCATACACCACGCATTCCAGACTGCTCTGATTGTCCCCGTATTGAATGAAAAGAGCATCACCCGGAGTTAACCCAAGCTCCTCCATAAGGGATTCCGAAACCAGTACCGCCCGGGGATCGTCGGTCATAAGATTTAAGTACTCATTTACATGATGGGGAAGAATATCGTTTCTTGACCATATAGTCCTTCCGAATTCGTCAGGGATAACGGCCATAAGGGTGACATACCCTGCCGTTTTTCCGTCGGAACGGGCCGTGGCCGAGCGTTCCACCAGCACCTTTGTCGCCTGGGTTACCCCTTCCAGCTCCTCATACTTTTTAAAGTTAGGCTCAAAATAGTAAATGGGCTCATTTGAGGCAGCCGCCGAAGGGCCTTCACTCCCTTGTTCTCCCGTGTTGTTCCAGTACTCCTGAAGGGTAATATCCGCTCCCGCATTATAACGAATCCGATCCTCATTATTACTGTTTATGGTTCTCGCGGAGGTGGCACTGAAAAGAGCATGGGAAACGGTAAGGATAAGAAAGAGCATGAGAAAGGCGTTTTGCCTTCCCGAACGGGATACATTAATAAGGGAGGAATACAAAACAGGTGGCCAAAAACGCTTTCCGGCTCTATAAATCAAGTTTACTATCATCGGGTAGATTCTTAAAAAAAGGAGCCCGGCGCCCAGAATAAAGAGGGTGGAAATAATAAACAGCAGCGGATCGATGGGTACATCCTTAGCCAGTACACCGGTGCTTAATAGAAGCTCCTGGCGTTTATCGTAGATGTATAGGCCGTAGCCTGAAAGGGCCAGCAGAATAAAATCCAGGAAGAATCGGCACCAGAAGGGGGATTTGTTTACCCTTCCCTTGCTCTGCTTGTGCTTGACGATGGTGGTGCCCGCCGCTTTAAACACGGGCAAAAGAAGAGTAATGATAAACAGCGCGTAGGCAGCACCCGCATATCCAAAGGCCTGCAAGGTTATTTTCGCAGGCAGGGCGGAACGGGAGACAAAGGCCATAAAGCCGTCGGACATCCCCAGGACAAAGGTAAATAGAAGGGCCAGAAAGGGCCCAGCGAAAAAGGCCATCCCTCCAAGAATGAGGCTTTCGTAGAAATAACCCCGAAGGATGTGGTGGTTTGCAGCCCCCCGGCTTTTAAGCACCGCGATTTCATTTTTCTCATAGTTCAGGGCCAAAGCCGATACCATGAAAATGTAGAAAACAAGTAAAAGCAGAACCGGGATTTCCAGAATCCATAAAAGCTGAGTCAGACTTTCCTTACGCTCAAGGTATTTTTCCAAAAGACCGATAGAGGGGATGGAAAAGGAACCTGACTTTAGCTCTTCCTTCTGACGGATAAGGGTTTTGGCCATTCTTTCGGTATCGCCCATGGCAAAGGCATCATAGTCCAGAGCATAAAACCAGGCTGCGTTGACATAGGTGAAGGGCTCTTCAACATAAAGCTCCCTGAAAAGCTCTTCATTAATCAAAACCGCTTCACGGTAATCTCCCAGACGGGTAGAGGCCCAGTAAACCTCCCCGGGATCCGTGGGAACAAAGGTGCCGGTAATACGGCCTTTTAAATAATGGTTGTATTTGCTGCTGCGGCTGTAATAAATATCATAGACATTGCCAATGGTCAAATCATTGACAATTAAAGCCTCCTCCGTCACCAGCATATCCACGATGCCGTCCTTGTCGGGCTCTGCCCCCATCATAGTTCCGGACTTGACGGTAATATGATCCTCCAGCCCCGAAATGGCCGAAACCCCCAGGATCTTGCTTTCTTTCTTATTAAACTCAAGACCGGACCGCATAAAAAACTGGCTTTTAACGGAAAAGGTTCGGGTGCTGTCTAAAAC
>JAEXPO010000700.1 GCA_023446675.1 Bacillota bacterium
GATCAGTGCCTGGTGGATGTAACGGGCATCACAGGGGCCGTGAATGTGGGAGACGAGGCGGTTTTAATCGGTGCTCAGGGCCGGGAAACCCTTTTGGCCGATGAACTGGCAGGTCTTATGGGTACCATTCCCTACGAAACGGTCTGTGCTATAGGAAGGCGAATCCCCCGGGTCTATCTGCGAAACGGACAGGTTGAGGCTGTTCAAAATTTCCTTATTCCCTGAAGGGCAATGGGGCTTTATTGCGGTTATCAGGACGGCTGGTTTGAATAATGCAATGAAGGCTGTACCGAGGTTTCAAGACGGTTGATTTGCCGGGGTTATGTATAGCAAGGCGGGAAATGTGGAAGAATGCTGATATGGAAATCTATTGAAAGGGAAACGTAACCTTATTTTAATTTGACGCTTCTGAAGGACACTCCTTATAATGGGGGCAGGAGCTTTTATCTTAATTACGGATGACGTAAAGTCATTCACTAATGTGAAGGGGTCATGCATTGTAGGTTAATTCATACCAAGGAGTGATTCATTTGCTGGTAAGAAGAGGCGATATCTATTATGCAGACTTAAGCCCTGTGGTGGGCTCCGAACAGGGCGGAATACGACCGGTTCTGGTAATTCAGAACGACATAGGCAACAAATTCAGCCCCACTGTGATTGTTTCCGCTATTACATCACAGTTGGACAAGGCCCGATTACCTACCCATATTGAAATTACGGGTGAAAACTACGGCCTCAACAGAAATTCCGTAATCCTTCTGGAACAGGTTCGTACGATTGATAAAAGAAGGCTTCGTGAAAAAGCGGGGCATCTGGACGACCTTTTGATGAAAAACGTTGATCATGCGCTGCGCACCAGCTTTGGCCTGAGCGTTACTACATACGTGCAGTGAGCAGGGCAGGCGCATACCGAAGGGAGACTAAAGAAAAATGAGCAAGATGAAAATGAATATGCCCCGCTTTGTACTGGCAACGGTAGTCAGCTTAGGGATACTGGGAGTATCGGTTTACGGCGCCAGCGAGCCTGGCAGCGATTCGGATCCTCTGGTTGCAAAAAGCTATGTGGATCAGCAGATTGCCTATGTTGTGAGCCTGGTTTCCGGTAGTTCCGGTTCAGGTTCTTCCAGCGGGGGTACGGTGGATTCAACCGCTCTGGCCCAGCTGCAAACGGATGTTGGCGATCTTACCAAGTTTGTGCTGGATACCATTAATGAAAACACCGCTCTGAAACAGAGGGTATCGGCTTTAGAAAGCGGATTTGCCGTTGTAGAGGCGAAAAAGGGTCAGACCGTTATTCTCTCAGGAGGCTCGGAAGCCATTCTCCGTACGGGAAAGGCTACTGCGCTTAAAGGTGAAAACGGGCTTATGATTGATGCAAGCGGCGGAGTGGATCTCACGGACGGCGCCAATGTTCCCCTGCAGCATATCCTTCTTTCCTCCCGTTCCGACGGTAGAGGCCTTAAAATTACAGCCGACGCCTTCCTGCTTATACGCGGCACGTATACCATAAAGTAATTGTTCCGGCAGATTTTCGTGTATTAATAACACGCAGCCAGAATGAAATCAGAAAAATTACAGTAATAAAATTAAGGAGTTGCTGCAAAAAAAATGCGGCAACTCCTTTTTGCTCCCGAGTGAATGGCTTAATATTGTTTTAAATGGGCCAAATCAGAAGGCAATACCTCTCAAGCTATTTATGCCAAGGCTTGACATCCATGCTGCCTTTAATGTAAAAATAAATGTACAATAATTAGAGCATAACTCACAGATAAACGAGGTTATAAAATGTTTGTACGCAATAAAAGAACAGTTGCCAAGCTTGGAAAAATTGCAATAGTCCTCCTAGCTGTCTATGTATTGGTATGTTCGGGTTTGTTTCTGTTTCAGGAGAAATTAATTTTTCCTTCACCCAAATTGTCTGAGGATGCAAGCGCTGCCTATCAAGAAATAGATAATATTGAAGATGTTGAACTGAAAATGAAGGACGGGAATAATTTAAGGGGCTGGTTTATACATAACTCCGATAACAATAAATCCAATTTGCTCCTTTATTTTGGTGCCAATGCAGAAGAAGTCTCACTTATTATTCCTAAAATGGCGAAGTTTCAAAATTGGTCTGTTGCACTTATTAATTATAGAGGCTACGGAAAAAGTGACGGCATACCTAATGAACAGTTACTATTTAGTGATTCTTTGGAAATATATGATTATTTTTCAAGCAGAGAGGATGTAAATAAGAGCAATATCATCGTAATGGGAAGAAGTATCGGAACAGGTGTGGCAACCTATTTATCGGAAAAAAGAGATGCGGCAGCTACGGTTCTTGTTTCACCTTTTGATTCATTAAGCAGTGTCATAAAAGAAAAATGTCCGGTATTACCTGTTAACCTAATTCTCAAAAATAAATTCGATTCTCTCAGCCGTGCCCCATTAATTAAATCTCCTCTCTTAATTATTACAGGTACTGAAGATAAGCTGATACCGGTAGTGCATTCAAAAAAGCTTGGAGACAGCTGGGGAGGAGAGGTTACATATAAAAGCATTATTGGCGAAGGACATAATTCCATTGACGATGTGGAGGAATATTGGAATATCATTGACGGGTTTCTGAATGAAAAGGAAACATCTGCAAACATAAATTAACAAACCGCTCTAAGTGAAGGGGATGAATTGTGTACTCCTTCGGCAGGGTTTATGCCGGTAACGAATGAGGAGTAAGTGCCTTAAGAGGACAGGGCACCTTTTTTGCGTCTATACGACAGAAAAATTATACTTCCCTTGACCATCCCCAGAAGCAGCAGTGCAACAGATGAAAGTAGTGCGAGCCAGCCTGCGTCGGGAGAATAATTGATGGTAAAGGCCCAGGGCACTTCCTTACCCCGAACAACGGCCAAAGAAAAACCTGGAATACGACAATCCCTCATCATAGACTGAACATAACTGTCTATCCGGGAATAATCCGCATTGGCAGTCACGTTCGTACCGGAATCCTGTGCGGTTGCTGTTAATGAAAAAATCATAAGGGTACAACAAATAAGTAAAGTTAAATTCAAAATGTGATTTTTCATAATCAATCCCTTTCTGCAAGAATATCTCTGATTGTAGCATTCCGGGAAACAGGCCACCAGTGTCCGCTGTCATAAGAAAAGTCATGATTGTCCGCAGGAATTGTCATATCTGTAGGGTCAGTCCCTACTTCCATATCACGGCAACCGCCCACTCCGACATATATTGAATGAGAATGAATCTCACAGCCTTCGGGCTTGAAAGGATTCAGTGCATGGCGGCTGATGAAAACCGTAAACTGGCTTTCTTTGTAAAACCGGGTTTTGAGGACTGTTTAGGGGGGCTGAAAGAGGCTCTGGCTTCGGATTACGAGGTCAGGCAATTTGTTGTGGAACGGGAAAGTCAGGTTGACGAGGGAATGGAGTGGGCCAATATCGTCTGGTTCGAGTGCTGTGACGAGCTTGCAGTCTATGGCAGCCGTTGCAGGGCGGCACTGGAAAAGCCCGTCATTATAAGGCTTATGGGAAGCGAGGCCTTCACCGAGATTCCTTCCTCCGTATCATGGGAAAATATTGATCGTGCCCTCTTCACGGCAGAGCACCTCCGGAATTATTCTGTTGGAAAATTTGGAATACCTCTGCACAAAACTTTTATACTTCCCACTGGCCTTCAGCTTAAAAAGTTCAAATTTAAGGCAAGAGGGCCGGGCCACAAGGTAGCCTTTTATGGTGAGCTTGGTTCACACGATGGTTCGTTTCTTATGCTTCACGCGTTTAAAGCCATGTACCAGAAAAACCGGGAGCTTAGCTTTCATCTTGCAGTCCTCTTTCAGGATGAGCAGGATGTGCTTTATTTTCAGCACCTGACAGAAGGGCTGGGCTTATCGGGCCATGTGTTTCTGGAAAAAAGAAATAAGGGCGGTAAGCCGGACGAAGAACAAGCCTGGCTTGACCGGTGGTTGGAGGACAAAAGCTTTTATCTTTGTGCCGGAAGGCTCCAGCTTCAGGATGAGGGCGTTATTATGGCTATGGCGAAAGGCATTAAGCCAATCATTCATCATAGCCTGGGAGCAGATAACTATTTTCCTGAAGACTTGCTGTTCTACACGCCGGAGGAGGGAGGGGCCCTTCTTAACGGACCCTATGATTCCAGGCGTTACAGGCACTTTGCCCTTGACCGGTACGATGTGGGAAGCCTTTTACCTTCTATTAAGGAGCTATTAACCCGGCTTTCAGAGATTTCCAAGGAAAAGCCGCTGGTAAGTGTGGTTATGGCTGTTGCCAACGGAGAAAAGCTTATTGCAGAATCCATTTCATGTGTTTTATCCCAAACCTATGACAGGCTGGAGCTTATTATAGTGGACGACGGCTCCACCGACAAAACTTCCACCATTGTCAAAGGCTTTAGCGATACCCGCATACGCTATATAAAAAGAAGGCGGGCAGGTCTTAACGAAGCATTGAAGGCCGGTTACAAGGCTGCGGTGGGCAAATTTGTAACCAGGGTGGACTGGACAGACAGGGTAGATAAGGATTATATCGATCTTTGTGTGGATGCCATGAATAAGGACTTTTCCCTTAAATTCGTATACACGGACTTTTATGAAACGGACGAAAAGGGGGAGCTGCTTAGCATCACAGGCCTGCGAAGTTTGGGAGACCCTCTGGAGCTCATTTTTCTTATGATAGCCTCCTTTTCCTCCATAATCCCGGATAAAGCCTTTTGGCGGGCGGATTACACCGAGACGATCCTTTTAAATGCGCTGGAGGAGAGCATCCCCTTCTACGCGGATAATCTTTTGTCCGCACCCTTTGAGCATATCCCTATCCCCCTTTACGGCATGGTAACCCTTTCCGATGAGGAGGAGGCCCTGCATGATGAAGAGGAGGATCAGTTCCGGGAAACCCTTGGAATGATCAAATGCGTGGATCTGCTTTTCAGAAAATACATACTTCAAATGAACATAACAGGTGATTTTAATATTAAGGAAATGCATTATTACCGACTCATGAGCGAGTATTTTCTCAATCATGCCCAAAATGTACCTGCAGGACAGGAATGGCTCAACCGTCTGTTTCTGGAGGAGGCCTGCCTGTGGCTTAATAAAATGTCCGGTGCGGGAATAAGAGATTATGCCAATCACCGTATATTGCTGGTTTGCTCAGATGAAGAAGGCCAAAGCTTCGGCAAGTCTTCCAAAGACACGCATATTCGTCTTCTGGAGACAGGCTTGAGGGATAATCGCATTCCTGTGAAAAAGGCATTCTACACCTCGGATGGGGGAGAGCTGTTCGGCATGACGGAGGTTAGGGCCTGTTTCGGCCTGGATGATGAAGATGCTCTTCTCATAGACGATTCGGATATGTCCTTTTATGTTTTGGTTTACTCCATTATGCATAAGCTGGAGGCTAAGCTGGAAAAGCTTTTAGAGGGAGGCTTTATAAGCGTTATCCACTGTCAGGATATCTTAAGCGTAAGGAGTGTGTCAGCCGTTCTTGAAAGGCTGGGAATGGCTATCCCTATTATATTGACACATCATGGCTCCTTCGTTAACGAAGGGCTTGAAAGGGGCACGCTAAAGCCTCAAGGCCAGGCTGTCCTGTATTTCAGGGAATTTGAAAAAAAAGCGCTTGCCCAGGCAGGAGCAATTATTACCCTTAACAAGGATCAGGCCCGCCAATTGAAGACGCTGTATCCGGATAGACCGGCGGCTGTAGAAACCGTTTTAGAGGATATGAATCCCCGAAGCTACGTTCGATCCCTGCTCCAACACTACGACAAGCTGCTTTAATCGCCCCATCACGGTTTAAAGGCAAAGCCCGGGCTTTAGATATTATTAAGATGGGTTCGTCGGTAAGCGTCCCGGAAATGGCTTGCAGTGGTATGCTCATAGCGCTTGAAGAGACGCATGAAGTACTTTTCATCGGGATAGCCCAGCTCCTGGGCAATTTCCCGTATGCTTTTATCTGTGCGGCAAAGCAAATCCCTGGCTTTGGCCAGCTTCATGCGAAGGAGGTATTCCGTAATAGTCATGCCCATGCGCTTTTTAAAATAACGGGCCAGGTATTCCCGGGTGTAATTAAAGGCATGGGCGGCATCCTTCAGTGAAACATTTTTGCTTTCATGGATGCGAAGCCATTCCAGAATATTCTGAAGCCGGTCCCCGGCAGGCGCTTGCAATGCGCCGGTTAAATGCTGCTGAGACAGCTCAATTAATAGTCCGGTAAGGGCGTAGTGTACGGAAAACCTTGTGTGGTAACCGGACTGGGATAAGTGGAGAAGCTGGCGGAACAGCACTGCCAGCCTGTCCAAGGCCGGTGTACGGAGTACCTCCGGCAGAAGCAGGCATTTGTCCAGGCCATTGTAATAGGGGTTATTCCGGACAAGCTCAAGTATTCGCAGCGCCTCCTCCGAGGAGAGGATTTCCTCCTGTGCGGGGCATAGAAAATGAACCCAATAGAAGGAGGTGCCCTTTTTTGAATAAGCAAAGCCATTATGGGCCAGACCCGGAAAAAGTAAAAGCACATCACCGTCATTCAGGGTATGGCGTAAATTGTCCTGTTCAATGTGTACCGGACCTTTTATAATCCATATAATCTCATAGCTGTCAATAATACGCATGGAATGAGTCCATTCCGTTTCAGCTGTAAAGAAGCCCGAGGACACATAGGTAAGAGGGCTTTCCAGTCCTGTTTTTAAATAACGCATAAAGTCAATATTCTCCACCTTATGTTAATCTACGCTACCGACAGAAGATGAAACGCCTGTCATACTTATAGTGTAGCAAAGATTCAGCCTTTAGGGAAACCTCAAAGGCGGGTGTTTTTCTTCCACCTATTCGTATTAAATTAGCTTAAAAACGAGAAATAAGGAGGCTGTACCATGTTCAGTAAAAAACAAGAGCCTGTCAGGCTCAGTGAGGTTGCTATTAACGATGCCTTCTGGTCGGCTTACCAGAAGCTTATTTGTGAGGTAGTGCTTCCCTACCAGTGGGAGGCTTTAAACGACAGAGTGCCGAATGCGGAGCCCAGCTTTGCCGTCAGCAATTTTAAAATTGCGGCGGGGGAGGCACAGGGAGAGTTCGGAGGTCTTGTTTTTCAGGACAGTGATCTGGCCAAATGGATAGAAGCGGCTGCCTACACCTTAAGCCTCAAAAGAGATCCGCACCTGGAAAACGAGATTGATAAACTTGTCACAATTATTGAAAAGGCCCAGCAAAAGGACGGCTATTTGAATACGTATTTTACAGTGAAGGAGCCTGGCAAGCGCTGGACAAACCTTTTTGAATGCCATGAGCTTTATTGCGCCGGACATATGATGGAGGCTGCCGTAGCCTATTATGAAGCCACGGGCAAAAAGGCCCTGCTTGAGGTCATGTGCCGGTTTGCCGATCATATAGACAC
>JAEXPO010000705.1 GCA_023446675.1 Bacillota bacterium
CCTGCCAGTTGGCCAGGGTGGAGGCTCCGGCCGTCTTCAGGATATACGTTTTATTAAGGTCGGTTCTTACGCAAATATCCCCTACCTCCGCCGTTAGTGCCAGCATTGCGGCCTGGGTTGAAACCACAAAGGTATCCGATATGGCTATAGCCGGTAGTACCCCTGCATCCAGTTTTCCATCTGCTCCTAATACCGGAACATTGCCGGATGCCGTACCTGTATTTTTACTTGCTGCCGTTCCTGCATCCGAAATTTTGCTCAATGTCAACGTGGGAATATCTGCGGCCGTAATCTGTGCAGCAGAAGTTACACGCCCCTTTGCATCCACTGTAAGCTTGGTATATGTCCCCGCGGTCGCTCCGGAATTGGCCAGAACCACAGTGATGGTCTTGTTAGCGCTTCCGTCAAAGGATGTACTTCCAGAAGCATCCCCTGATAGGGCAATTGTCCTGGCTGTCGTAAGCTTGTCCGCCGAAACTGCCACTCCCGGATCCGGATTGATTAACACTTTATTACTCCCGTCACCTATGTACAGCTTGCCGGTGTCCAAAACAAAAGCCGGTTCCCCAGCTTCTAATGTTACAGAACTAAAGTTCTCCTGATTGCCACGCTTTAACTTAATTTTTCCCATAGCTAATACCCTTCCTCTTAAAAAATACCGCCGTCTATAGAATTACCAGCCGGTTCATTACCGTCAAAATCGCCTCCGTTTATAGGCATATAAGCAAGAAATGCTTCAAGGTTTTTTGTGCGCTGCTCCCACTTTCCATGCCTTCTGTCTATTCCTCCGTTGTTACCGGTGGGGCCAAAATCCTCACTTTCAATGTCAACAAGCGCAGCCGTAACCAAGGGATCATGCTCTGTACCTGGTGTGCTTACAATGTTATTTATAGCGCCCTTTAAATTATTGAGGGCCGTTTGAACATTGTCCCCTCCGGCTGGCCCGCTATGAGTAATGTCAAGCGCAGAATGACGTTCTGCTGTTCCCGCAGCATGTGCATCCTGCCGCTCTTTTATAGCATTTAATGCCTCTTTACCTGTGCCTCCAGGTACTTCAGAATCATTTAATATTGCATCAAGGTTGTGCTGTTCCGACACACCTTCAGCATGTGCATCCTGTCTTTCCTTAATTCCATTCAAAGCCTCTTTGCCCGTGTTTCCGGGAATTTCGGAATCATTAATTATTGCATTAAGGCTGTGCTTATCCGAAGTCCCGTTTACATGATTGATAACCTGGCTGTTTATGGCTGAAAAGTTGCCGTTAAGCTTGGGATTGCTCACTTTGAGCGATTCCAACAGCGGAATATTCTGTATGCTGGCCATTTTTGTCCTCCTTGCTCCTATATTCCTAAATAAATTGTGGAATAAAATCAATAATTACAGAACAGTTTAAACCCGCTCCTGCAAAAATCATGGTATTCATCCCAGGCTTTAAGGTCAAAAAGCTATCCAAATCCCCGGAGCACACCGAAAGCTTATTTACTCCCGCCTTAACCGTACAGTTAATGTTATCAATCTCCAGCGTTTCAGCCGCCAGCGGCTCATTGTATGACAGGCTCTTTCCATTCATGGAAACCGTGAAATTCGTAAAGCTGCCGGTGATAATAACCTTAAACCTGCTTCCCTGGGGTGAGCCGATCCCTATTTCCCTTGTCCCCGGATTATTTACCGTTAGGGGTGCAGGGCTGGAGGTCACCCCAAGCCTGTAATTTTCACTTCCAGTCCATAGGTATTCCGAATTCCAGTTCAACAGGGTATCCCAGGTTAATTCATCGGCGGAGCCCAGCACATACTGGGCATAGGGCTGGCACTCGAAAACAATATTAGCGCTTCCCAAAGAATACAGACTTTCAAGGGGAACCTCAGAGTACACTTTAGCCATATAGTACTTGTCCGGCTCATCATCGAATATAAGCCGCGCATAGTCTTCCGTGTACAGCCATTGCGCAATACTGCGTGCCCAAACCCTTAAATCACTCAGGTTCGATCCCACATACTGAATCTGGCCTGATACAATCCGCTTTTCATGGGCTTTTGACTTAAAGCTGTATACGCCGCTTTTCCCCGGCACAGTCAATTCACGCTTTCGGAGCTCCGGCAGGACGGGGCGGCTCAAGCTCTTGAAAAAAAGCTTGAACTCCGATCCGTGCCTCTCATTAAAATAAAAGCTCAACATATCTATGCCCCTCCAAACCTGGCCCGGGTACTGTTACTCATGGCCTGCCAGGGGCTTGTCACCCTGGCAGTTTCCCGTCCGTCCATATTAAGAACCACATTCAGCTCGCCGCCCATCTGCATATTGGCAAACGCCTCACGCAGAGAGCCAAAAGCATTAAGCAGCTCCTCCAGGATATTGGACTTAAGCGGAGAAACCGTTGCTCCCTGGGGAAGCTCCAGGAGCTCCGGGCCTGCATCGCCAACAATGGCCGCGCCTCCCTTCATTATTTGGCCGCCGTTTGCCAAAAGGGGAATGGTGGGCAGGTTCATAGCCAAACCACCTACGCCGGGAACCCAGTCCGGTATTTTCATCGTATTGATACCTGAAATAAAGGCGTTTATGCCTTTTATAATCCAATTGATACCGCCCTTGATACCATTGACCATTCCATCCCAGATACCCAAAACCAGGTTTGCTATGCCCTCAAAAATGCCTCCAAGGATTTCCTTCCAACCGTTCAGAAGGTTTTCAATGAAGTCAAGAGTATTTCCGACAATGGATTCTATGCCACTCCAAACACCTTCCCAGTCTCCTTTTATCAGGGCAAGCACCGTTGTTATGACCGAAGAAATAATCTTCATAGCGGATTCAATTACCGGCTGCATGGCCTTGAAAATGGTCATTACAAGAGGCAGCACCGTTTCGGCCAAATCCGTAAAGAGGTCTAAAAGAGGCGGCAGGATCACCTTTACAACTTCCTCAATCAACTCCATTAACGGCGGTAAAATGGTTTTGGTAAACTGATCAAAGAGCTCTATCAAAACGGGCATTACTGCGTCTATAATCTTTGTAAACAGCTCAATTAAAGGCGGCAGCAGCGTGTCGATAATAAGCGCCAGCAGCTCCATAAGGGGAGGCAACACGGCATTAATAACATTGTTAAATAGCTCAATAAATGGAGGGAGTA
>JAEXPO010000065.1 GCA_023446675.1 Bacillota bacterium
CAGGATATTTCAATTTGGTTGTTATCATAGGTGTGATCGAGGGCATTTTTGATAATGTTCCCAACAGCTTCTCCAAGCCAGGTTTCATCAACGCAGAGCATAACGGATGCATCGCATTCAAGGTATATTTTTTTATTTTCTATTTCAGCCCGTGTTAGAAATCCGTCGATCAAATTTTCTAAAAAATTTCGTAAATTAGAACTATTTTTTTCAAGCTTAATGGTTCCCGCATCGAATCTGGCAATTTTTAAAAGGCTTTGAATCAGATTTTCCATACGGTTCAGCTCCCTCTGACTCTTGAAAGTAAAGCTTTCCACAGTTTCATTGCCTGTTTTTTCATCCATAATTATTTCATTGTACATCCGAAGAGCTGCAAGCGGTGTTCTTAATTGATGTGAGATGTCAGAGATGGTATCCTTCAAAAAACCCTTGCTTTGTTTTTCCTTTTCAATATGAGCAGTAAGCGAAGTGGCCATTGCGTTCACTCTTGTAAAGAGACAGGAAAGGCTGCCCTCTTCTCCGTCATCAAGACGAAGGCCGGTATCACCATCAAGGAAGGACCGGAGCTGCGCATCAGCTATTGTTATCTGTTTATCCTTTCGCTGCAGGCTATAATAGCACATGGCAAGCGTCGCCAAAGCAAATAGTGTAGAGAATGCCAATACTGTTATTGAGAATTTTCGCTGAAAGCGCTCCACCTCTGGAAGCAAACTATTCTGCATCTTCTCGCTGTATCCGTATGAAGACAGTATAGCAAGCCCCTCCTGCGCAAGCGCCATGCCGTTATCGTTAGAAAAGGCTGAGATAATAAGACTGCCATCCAATCCCTGCTGCGATAGATACCCCGCAACTGAATAGTCATGCTCCAACATGGACCTTTTATAGTTTTCAGACATTTGTGCAACAGCAATCTGACTGAAAAGGATGAGTCCAATCAGAAGCAAAAGGATAATAATAATCTGATTTTTGGCAGTTTTATCATTGAGTATCACTTTACAGCGTTCCATTTATAACCCACTCCTCTCACTGTAAGTAAAAGCTGAGGATTTTCAGGATCATCCTCAAGCTTGCTGCGCAGTCGCCTCATATAAACAGACAGGGTATTGTCATCCACAAAGCTGCCGCTTCCGTCCCAGAGCCTGTCCAATATAACTGTCCTTGTCAGGACAATACCTGGATTGCGCATCAATAAGCATAGCAGCCGGTACTCCATGGCGGTCAGCTCAATCTCTTGATCCGCTTTCAGCACCCGTATTTCTTCAAGCCTAATAGTTATCCCATTTGATCGAAGTTCCGCATGGTTTACGCTTAACCTGCCGGATCGGCGCAGCAGTGCATTGATTCTGGAGATAAGTTCATTGAGCTTAAAGGGCTTGGTAACATAGTCATCACCGCCCATATCCAACCCCATGACGATATTCACTTCTTCCAGGGAAGCAGTCAGGAAAATGATTGGGACATCTGATGTCCTTCTCGCTTTTTGGCATAGCTCAAAGCCGCTGCCATCCGGCAGCGTCAGATCAAGGAGAAGTAAATCAAACTTTTCTTTTGAAAGGCATTCCAGCGCCCCCTGAACGGTTCTTGCAATTACAACTGTAAAGCCGTTTTTGCGAAGCGAAAAATTCAATCCATCAATTAAACTGATATCATCCTCAACAAGTAAAATCTGATTCATCTAACCCTCCCTTTGTCAACTGTCCGGCAGGTAAATAATAGTAGCACACAAGTCTTACACCTCTGTGATTTCATTCTTACAGATTCGTAAGCTTATCAGCCCCGTAACGGACTTTCACAGCCCGTGTCGGCGCATAAAAAAGGGAGGATTACTCCTCCCCGCAAAGCTCTATAATGGCCTGGGTAAAAATCTTAGCGCTTAAGATAAGCTCTTCTGCCACGGCAAATTCGTCGGCCCCGTGCATACGGTTGTCGGTTCCCGGCAGCGAGCAGCCGAAGGCTACGCCGTTTTTCAAATCGTGAACGTAGGTGCCTCCCCCAATGGCCAGGCATTTGCCCTCGAGGCCCGTATAAGCCTCGTAGCAGCCTAAAAGGGTTTTAATAAAAGGTGAATCGGCATCCACATAGTGAGGCGGATTCATTGCCTTATCAAAGAGAACCAGCCCCAGAGCCGCGCCCCTCTCCTCCAGCACCTTTCGCATATTGCTGTCATTGGCGCACAGCGGGCAGCGGCTGTCAAACTCGACGGTAAAGCTTCCGGACGTATAGTTTATAATATTAAGGCTTATGGTCAGCTTCCCGGAAAGCTCATCCTCCTGGGCCACACCGGAGCCCCTTCCGTACCAGTCCCCATGAGGAAAAAGCTTTGCAACGCCTTTAAGCTTTTCATGACCGTTCCCTTTCAAAGAGAATTTACAAAGAAGATGGATGATTCCGGTCACAGCATTGTTGCCATTTTCAGGAATGGCGGCGTGAGCCCCCCGTCCTCTTGCGGTAATGGTAAGCTTCTCATCCTTTTCTTCCAGGGCAAACACCAATCCGGTTTCGGAAGCTGCTTCATCGCAGACAGGCCTGGCCTCCGATGCTTTTAAGCCCTCTATAACCGCGACGGCTCTGTCGGGGACGACATTAAGCTTGGCGCCGCCCTTAACGGAAACCAGCCTGGGCAACTCGGCTGCCTCCTGATAATCCGCTTTAAAGCCGGAGCGCAGAGACCCCTTTTCAATATTAATAAGAGGAAATTCCGCATCCGGAGAGAAGGTCATGGGTGCTTCCTTTTCTCTGTCATAGTAATATTTAATGTCACTGCTGCCGCACTCCTCGTCCGTACCCAATATAAGCCTGACATTTTTACCAAGAGTTATTCCCAGATCCTTTACCGCTTTCATGGCATACAGGGCGCACATGGCCGGCCCTTTATCGTCGGCGGCGCCCCGGCCATAGAGCATACCATCCTTTATTACGGGCTTAAGAGCCTCCGTTACTGTCCAGCCTTCCCCTTCGGGCACCGTGTCAAGATGAGCTAAAATATCTAACTGTGTTTCTTTCTCATTAAAGTCAATAGTTCCCACATAGTTATCATAATTTTTTACATTAAAGCCTAATTGTTCCGCTATAACAAGGGATTCCTTCAAAACCGCAGCCGGTCCTTCCCCGTAGGGCATCCCCGCCTTTGCCTCACCTCTGTCGCTTTTAATGCGAATGAGCCTCATAGCAGATTCCAGCATTTCATTGCCGTGAATCTTGAAATACTCTTCTATCCTTTGCTTATACATAAATGGTTTCGACCTCCTTATATACCGGAGAATTACTGATTTCGCCCGGCCTTCTTATGAAAGCGTACTGAAAATAGGCTCCGGCGTCAAGGTAATAAACAACGAAAATTGCCTGTCGGCAAATAAGAATCACATAAATACGATTTCCAGAAAGTTGTAAATCCATCAGTTTCTTGTGTCGATAGGTATATTAGTAATCCTAATAATCCTTATTACAAATGAGCTATTGCGGAAGGGATAATAAACACCTTTAAGCCTTGGGAGGTTTATATGGAGCAGCTTCTTAGCCCGGTAATCGAATTTAATGCGAAGGTGGAGAAAAAGGAAATTGAAAGGCACCTGATGAACAATTTTCTCATTAATAAAATTTTCGTGGGTGTATTGGTGTTTACCCTCATTCCAGGCTTCACGCTTCTCAACGCCTATTTTCGCATGAGGACTCTTGAAATTGCCGTAACGAAAGAATTCTATTTTATTGTACTTAGCTTTTTTATACCCGCCATCGTTTTATATTTTGCATTTAAACAATCGACAAAGCAAGTTATGCTTCATAATACGTTTTTCAAAGCTGAGCATCATTACGCCATCGACTATGAATTCGTCCGGACAGAATCGGCCTCCATTACAAAAAAAGTGGCCTTGAAGGATATCCCCCAGGCCTATGAATTTAAGGATTATTTTGTTTTATATAACTCTTTAAGTCCTGTTAATGTTTTTTTGATTCCTAAACGGTGCATCCATTCTGAAGAGGATATTCAAAGGCTGAGAGATATTTTTTCTTTTACCGTCACCCGCTTTAAAGGCCTTTCCTACTTTTAGCCATGTCTTAACTTTTATTTGGAATAGGAAAGGCGGGGCCCCAAGCCTTACTCCAGCGCCCAATTATGCGGCTTTCTTAAATGCTGTCCTAAATGCCGTCTTAAATAAAGGCCTATCATAAAGGGAGCTCAGGAGTTTAAAACAAGCCGTACGAAAAACTCCACGCATTTTTCCAGCTGCTGCTTTGACAAGCGTTCATCCCTTCCGTGGATAAGGCCAAGCTGTGCCTTTGTCAAAGCAATGGGTGAAAAACGAAGAACATTGTCACAAATGGCACAGAAGTTTCTCGAATCGCTGCAGGCCATCATAATATAGGGAGACACCACAGCCTCCGGATAGGTCTGTCCGGCTGCCAGTTTCACTCTTTTCCACGCATCCGAGGAAGTATCCGCATAGGGAGAGGCATTCATGCCGTTAAGAAGCTTAACCTTTATGCTTTCCCCCACCGTTTTCTGAAAATGTGCCACGGCCTGCTCCATAGTGGTATCCCGGCTTAATCGGAGGTTGGCTACAGCCGAAACCCTGGTGGGAATAACATTAACGGCGCTGCTTCCCGATGCCTGGGTAAAAGCAATGGTAGTATGGCACATGGCTCCAAGCTCGCCTCCGGCTTTGGAAAACAGGCGGGAAATAAGGCCTTTAAAAAGCCAGAGATTAGCAAATATAAGCTTGAGCCCAAAACCGGAATAACGGCCCAGCGTTTCCATCATTTCTACGGTGGGGCCGGGTAAATTCGCCTTAAAGGGATTGGCTTCAATTTGTGCAATGGCTTTTGCAAGCCTGCCCATGGGCGTTACCCGGGGAGGTGTTGACGCATGCCCGCCATGGCCTTCCCAGGCAATTTCAATATTGGCCATTCCCTTTTCGCCAACACCGATTAAGGCACAGGCTTCCTTTACTCCGGGAAAAATGTTGTTGACTACCGCGCCGCCTTCATCCACTACCAAGGACGGGCGTACCCCCTTTTCCTTCAGCCACTTAACAATGGCCGGCGCACTGGTGCCAAACACCTCTTCATCTCCTGAAAAGGAAAGAAAAATATCCTTTTGGGGCACATAGCCCTTTGAAAGCTGGCCTTCCACAGCCTCCAGTATACCGCAGAGGGTGCATTTGGTATCGATGGTACCACGGCCCCAAAGCACATCCCCCTCCAGGCTTCCCGAAAAAGGCGGGTGCTTCCAGGCATCGGCATCGTCAGCGGGCACAACGTCATAATGAGCCATGAGTACCGTTGGGCCTTCCGGGCTTCTTCCCTTCCAGTGAAAGACAATTCCGCTTTGGCCCACCCTCTCCTGGGGACAGTGGCTATGGATATTAGGATACCGCTCTTTCAAATAGGCTCTGAAATCATCAAAAACCGTTTCGTCAGCCTTTTCAGGAGCCCAACGGGAGATTGTGGGAAACCGCACCATGGCCTGAAGGCTTTCAAGGGCATGCTGACCGTCCACCCTCACAGGCTCCGCTCCGTTGTTTGATGCTGCTTCCGGCTTGAAGCCCACTGCACGTACAATAAGAACAAGTATTAAAGCCAAAACTGCAATGAGAATAATCCACCCAACCATTACACTACACCTCTCCTTTTTTAAAAAGCCCTTGTACGTTGTGTATTAACGGGCTCTTTCATGTTAAACCATTCCCTTTTTGTAGAGAAAACGGGCAACCCCAATGGAGAAAACGGCACCCAGGGGAATAAGCACGCCCACAGGAGCAGAAGGAGCAATTATAAAGATAATAATCATAAGAACAATGGGTGCAACAGCTACCTTCCAGTTTTTTGCTATGTAAACCACCCCAAGGCCGCCGAACAGGGCCGGCAGCAGGTTATCGAAGGCGGGTTTCAAAGCCGGTGACTGTAAAATGGGCGTTAAGGGTACCAGAAGCAGAACGCCCAGGGCAACCAAAAGGTTGGTTGCAAGAGCGGAGGAGGCTACCGCAAGGGTGGAAATAACCTCGCCTTCCGGTGTGGCGGGTTTGACATGAGCCGCTTCCATAGCGCTTAAAGCGCAAGGCACCTTTATATTGGAAAGCTGGCCCGATACAAAGCCCAAATAGGTTCCGCCCGCTCCAAGCATAGGCGAATAGGTAAGCACCTCAATAACGGCAATGGGGCCGTAAATGGCTATAAGGGGCAGCCATCCTCCAAGCAGATCCGCTGCATTGGGCCAGGCATTAAAATAAATGGAAATTCCCAGTGGGACCATGAGCATTCCGGCCAGAGCCGCGATCATCCATATTCTTCCGGCCCGGTGGGTTGTTCGGGTATATTCGGCAACAAGTTCCTCTCTTTGTGTATCCATTATTAACTCCCCTTTCTACAGCACGGCATTGTACAGCACAGCCAGGGCCATGCCGCCCAGCATGGTGATGGGCAGCGCAAAATCCTCAAGCCACTTAATCTGACGTTTTTTAACCAGAAAACCCAGGATGCCCATGATAACAGCCGAGGACAACAGGGTTAAAACCGCCACGGAGCCTCCCGAAAAGGATTGCCCCAGAAAAGCGGATATCATTCCGATGAACATGGCGGACAAAAGCAAATCCGTCCAGCGGCTGTTTTTGCTTTGAAGACTTGCCACACCGCCCTGAATCCGCTTTAAGAATATGGGGATCAGAATAAGGGGAACAAGGGAACCCAGAGTCATAACCCAGGCAATGGCTGAAAAGACCACCGGATCGTCCACCCCTGCCTTTAAGCCATCTCCGAAGGCCTGGGCCGCCGTTTCCGCCGCGGGCAGTTCATAGGTAATGGCACCGATAACACATTCCCGGAACCAGGGAAGCGCCACGCCCAGGGCTCCTGAAAGGGTAATAATCCCCAAAATAATAGAAATCGACGGAACCAGGGAAAACACTCCGCTTGATACCGCCGTCCGACGCATGACCGATGTGGAAATTCCAAGACGCTTACCCTGTTTCCAGGCCCGCACAAAAAATACCAGTGCCTGCACTGTAACGAACAGGGCCACCGCACCCGCCATTAAAAATAGAACGCTGCTGTTTTTAAAGGAATCCAACTTTTTGCCCCTCCCCTTTTAAGCCTGCCTGAAAGCAAGCCTGCCAAGCCTTGTGCCCATAGCCTAAACCGTTTAGCTTGGGCTTAGGCCTTAAAATAACACTAAAGCGGGCTATGCCCGCAACCCAATTGATAAGGAGTACTACTGGAACAACTCGTTTTAATTGACATTTATAACTATAAGGTATTAAAAGTATACCGCTGCCGCTTTACTGCGTCAATGCGAAAAAGTGCATTCCGTGATATATTCCACAGCTTCTTCAAAGGGCAGGGCTTTACTGTAGAGATACCCCTGATACCTGTCGCAGCCCAGTTCATGCAGCAGGCACCTTTGCTCCTCATTTTCCACATACTCGGCGACTACCGAATACTGAAGGGATTTACCCAAATCAACAATGGATGAGATAATATTCCGGCAGCTTGTGTTGTTTAAAAGCTCCTTGGTAAGAGAGCCATCCAGCTTAATGGTATCGAAGTCATATTCCTTAAGATAGATAAGGGAGCTGTGCCCCATTCCGAAATCGTCCATGGCCAGCTTAATTCCCATTTGCTTTATCATCTGCATGGTAGTGAAT
>JAEXPO010000093.1 GCA_023446675.1 Bacillota bacterium
TAATGGTTCCCCACCCTACCTCCTGCCATATGCCCGACAGGACATAGATGGCCCGGAAATACTGGGGCTGTCCCAGAAGGTTGGAACGTTCACCGCCCAGAAGTACAAACAGATCCGTTATAAAGCCATCTCTGGAAACGAAGTCGTAAATCATTCCGCAAATGACCACGGTGGAAACAAAATGTGGAAGGTACGTAATTGTCTGCACAGCTCTTTTAAAACGCTGGTTTCTTAATTCGTTAAGCAGCAGGGCAAAGATAATGGGGGCCGGAAAACCCAAAACCAGCTGGTATAAGCTTATAACCAGCGTATTTCTAAGGGTTCGTTCAAAATAGAAGCTCTCGAAGAATTCCTTGAAATACTTAAAGCCTACCCAGGGGCTGTCCCATATTCCCTTTACAATATCAAACTGCTTAAAGGCAATGGTGGCACCGTACATGGGCCCGTACTGAAATATTATATAGTAGGCGATAACCGGTATGGCCATAAGGTATAAGTACTTGTTAAGCCTAAATTCTCGGGCCAGCTTATAGCCAAGCCCGCTTTTGGCAAGCCCTCCGGAAAGCAGCCTGGGAGTGTCAGCCTGTAATTGTCTCATATGCTCTCTCCTTATCAGGAATTGTGGGTTATAAGCGGCCGGAGAAAAAGCTCTTTCCTCCGGCCGGGTAAAGTGTTTAGAGAAAGGGTTTACTCACTTTTTAAATTAACGCAGGTTGTAACGATCCAACGCGGCCTGTTGAAGCTCTATAGCCCTGGTCAAATTCATCTTTTCAAGCTGAGCCAGATAGGCATCAAAATTGTCCAGGGATTCAGTGCCCATAACAAATTTTACGAACATTTCCTTCTGATAGGCGTCAATGGTGGTAATGATGGTGGAGGACTCTTCTGTTTCTGTCTGAGTGGCAGTAACCTGAGGCATCAGAACGTTCAGGGAATTGTCGGAAACCTTGGCCCATAGCTCAAAAGCGGCCTTTTGCTGAGGAAGCGCAAAATACTGCTCATGATACCTGGAATCAATATGGCCTGGGGAAGGCGTCGAGCCCCTGGTGTATTTACCCAGAGCATTGCTTATGGAAAGACCTTCAGGATTGTTGGTAATAAGCTCCGAGTACCTGGGATAGTCGCCCTCCCAGTTAAAGGTAAGCCCTTCGATGCCAAAGTTCTTTAAGATATTTCCTTCTTCCGTGAAGAAGTAATTAGCCCACCGGGCGGATTCCTCAGGGTGCTTGTTTACGGTGGTTATGGCCAGCTGATTGCTGGTTCTTACCTCCCAGGCTCTCTGTGTAAACTGAGGCTCATCACCCTTGTTAAGCACCGGGAATTGGAGCGCTACGAGATCGAACTTTGGATCTTGATCCTTCATGGCATTGAGATAGTAACCCATGGTTCCCCCGATGCCGCCATTGATAAGTACACCGGACTGACTGCCCACAATTTTGGCTTCCACGGCTTTAGCATTATTAGACGCAAAATCAGGGTCCAGCAGCCCTTTTTCATACCAGCTTCTAAGCAGTATCAGGGCATCCTTATAGGCAGGCTCTGCCGGTCCATAAGCAACCTTCCCGTCCTTGAGATAAAAGCTTCGGGTAAGGCCAAACGCGCCAATGACGTTAATGGCGGAGTCAAAATCACCTGATGTACCGGTAAGGGCAGCAATAGCACCCTTCTTTTCTTTAAACTGGGTAAGCATTTCAGTCCATTCGTCAATGGTTTCCGGCGCGGAAAGGCCCAGCTCCGTCAGCCAGTCCTGGCGGGCAAAGGTACCTGTGGTAGTCTTTACATACCCCACCCCTACGGCAGGGAACATATAGAGGCTTCCCTCGTCGGTTCTTGTCTGTTTGTTTACATTGGCATCCGTATCCAGAAGCGCTTTGAAATCCGGGGAGTTAGCTTCTATAAGATCGTTAATTTTTATAATAATCTGATCGCTTATCGCCTTTTCCGGCCCTCCGGGATAGCTTCCCCATCCGTATTCAATGATATCGGGGAGATCTCTTGCGGCAATCATAAGGTTGAATTGTTCCTTTTCCTGCCCTGCCGGTGGATGCTTGAAATCAATTTTTATATTTGTAAGTTTCTCCAGTTCCTTGAATATTTCCACTTCCCCATAGCTGGATACCACGGCGGCTGCGCCTGCGGACAGAGGCACCCAGTAGGTAAGAGTAATGGGGTTCTCGGAAAACAGTGTCCTGCCCGGCTCCCGGGTGTCCGCCGTTGGGGTTGAGGTACCGGGTGTTGAGGATGCCGCCGGTGTGGGTGTGCCGGAATTGGTGCCCACTGAGCCACAGCCGCCCGCAAGAAGCGTAAAGGCAACCAGCGCAGCAGGTAATGCCCTTCTTAATTTAGAAGTTTTTTTCATTTCAAGATTCCTCCCATTTTTCATACTCCAAATTAATCCCGGGATAAGGAACAAGAGCTCTCTGCTTCCCATTGTAAACAATCCTTCAAAAATAGGAATTTCCAATTTTTAAATTACGATCTTTGGTTTACAATTGGGAGGATCAATCTTTTACATGGAGGATCGAATTTTTACTTTTAGACATGATTTTACTTATATGGAAACCAATTTACTCATTATTGATTGATTCAGACTGGTTATCCTTATATTTTCCCGGAGTGATACCTTCATATTTCTTAAAGGCACGGATAAGGGTTACACTGTTGCTGTATCCCACTTTATTTGCAATTTCTCCAATGTTTCCCTTTTGTTTCTTAAGCATTTCCTTTGCCGCCTTTAGGCGAACCCGGCTGATATAGTCGGGAATGCCTTCTCCTGTCTGCTCTCTGAAAAAGCGTGACAGGTAGGCAGGATTGAGATGAAAGGTTTCGGCTATGGACGCGTTGCCCAGGTTCATATCCCAGTAATTGGCCTGGATAAAGGTTATGATATCATCCTTGAGGCGTGTGTTATGACTGCCCTTTTTACTGTCGATATGGTTGCACACCTTTTCCAGAATCTCGTTGAGGCCGACACGCATTTCCTGTACGGTTTTATGGCGTAAAAGATTCTTCACCGGATCCGCCAGCTGCCACAACTCATCCTCGGGACTTTCATTAAACTCATACAAGGTTTTCATTACCGTTGCGCTGACATCGAACATCAGGCAGCGCACCAGCTCCGGAGGAAGGGCCTTCTGCTCCAGATTGGTATTAAATATGTTATTAACTATGCTTTTGGATTTATCGCTGTCTCCGGACTTTATAGCACTTGCAAGCTGCCGCTCCACCTCCAGAGAATAATGGTATACCCCTTCAGCCGAGGGGATGTCGTCAAAGCTTATGATTTGGCCGCAGCCGGCAATCATACGGTATTCAATGGCCTCCACGGCCTCCTGATAGGCCAGGGAAAGCTCTGCCGGTGATTGGTGAAGGCTGCTTATGGAGATGGTTATGTAAATGTATAAATTCTCCTTATGAAAATCTCTCGTTTCTCTGGCAATACGAAGAAGCTCCTTCTTGCCCTCCTCCAGTCCAACATTTCGAAGCACGGCAATACAGGCAATCATCCCGTTTACATCCACAATTTCACAGGAATGGCTTTGCTTGGCCAGCTCCTCTACCACATTGGAAATAGTAAATTCTACCAGGCCCAGCTTTTCTTCCTCCGGCTCCACGTCCTCCTCCGTAAAAAAGCCTCTGTAATCCTCGATGTTAAAAAGAAGCACAGCCAGCCGCCCGTCTTCAAAATGCACATCATAGGAGTGAAGCATTTCCTCCAGACTCAAGGGGGATACCCGTCCCAGCAAAAGCCGGGACAGAAAGGTACGCCTGAGCTCCCGGCTCTGCTTGTCCAGCTTTCGGCCGATGGTCTCCTTTTCCGAAAGGGTATTATAGATAACCTCCCGTATAAACTGAAATTCATTTCGGAAAGCCGTCTGAGGCGATGTGGTTCTGCTTTTCAACACACCCACCAGCTCATTAACCGGATTGTAGTTTTTACGGGCAAAGTAAAGAGCCATAGCCGCTCCTAATATCATACAGCTTAAAAGGCCGATAACTGTGACCTTTCGGACATAAGCCGCCTTTTCCATAAAAACGTTGACGGGAAAAACGGAAACGTATTTCCAGCTATTTACTGTTGAGGAGGCATAGGAAACCACCCATTCGGTGTCCTCCCAGTGATAATTGAAAAGGGCGCCGTTCCCATCCAGCTCCGCATACCTTAAACCCGAAATAACATTCGTATTGGAGGTGGTAAGCAGGATTTCGTCATTTTCATCCATTATGAAAAAATGGCCATCCCGTATCCATTCCATATTGTCTATGAGAGTTTGTATGTATGCGTTATCCAACAGTACTACAAGAGAGGCTCCGGAATAGGATCCGGACAAAATGGATTGGACAAAGGCAAGGCTGTGGCCCTCCGGGCTGTATTCCTTGCTGACACCTAAAGAGCGAATAACATTCCGGTTATCCCCCTTTACCATATCATACCAATCCTCATAAAAAAGGCTGCTTTTACCGTGAAAATCGTTCCAGGCCACATTGGGTTCGTAATAGGCGTTGTTTCTTAAAACGAAATCACCGCTTTTGAAATACACATAATGGGCTTTGAACAAACCGCTCATAAGCCCTTTATTCATTTCATAGCGTACAACCTCGCTTATAAGATATCGGTCGGAATAGGTCAGAGGCTTTTTTATAGTGGAAATGGATTTTATTTTGTCATTAATGGACAGCTCGGTGGAAAAGCGCTGGATTTCCCACAGGCTATTGTCGATAACCTGCACCACCTGCTTTAATATAGCGGTGTTTGCACGGTTAATTTCCTGTTCAATAACACTGCCTGTCCCGATATAAACAAAAAGGCTGGCCACAATGGGGATGAGAAGAATGGCCATATAGGATATGATCCAGGAAATCAGGATACTCCGTTTTCCGTGTCCCTTTTTCTTCATTGTACCATCATCCATTCCTATTTTGGTTTTTATCCCTTAAGGATAACCTTAACGAAGGGATCCAAGAAATCATAAACAGGGTTATGCTTCATTGAAAGGGGACTCGCCGCCTGGAGCCTTAGGCAGTGCCTCCGAAAGCCAGGTTACCACTTCCTCCAGACTTTTATTATCACAATCCACCGTTATATGAGCATATTTTTCATAGAGGGCCGTACGTTCCCTGTAAAGCTCCTTGAAGCTCTGGCCCGGCTGCATGGCAATTCCCCGGGTGGTGATGTTTTTAAGGCGCTTGAGCAGCTTACCGCAGCCAAGCTTTAAATAGACAATGACCGTATCCTCCGAAAAACGGGCCATGGCTTTTTCGCTGTACACCATGCTGCCTCCCGGCGCAATGACGGCATTTTTATAAACAAGAGAAAGAGCGGCCTCTTCCTCAGCTTTGAGAAAGTAGGCCAACCCCTTTTCATTAATTATTTCCTGTAATAAACGTCCTTCTCTCCTCTGAATTTCAAGATCCAGATCCAGAAAATCCAAGCCCAATGTTTTGGCCAGAAGAACGCCTATCGTGCTTTTACCCGATCCTGGCATGCCAATCATGACAACACTAATCATGTATGACTCCGCCAAGCAGATGGGCATAATCGTTGTAACCCTTTAATCTAAACCGTCCGCTGTCCTCGTCGTAAATGAGCTGGGTGATACTGCAGTATTCCACCCCCTCCAAAAGGAAGCGCTTATGGGCGCCAAGACCGATGAGAGACGCCACAATCACGCGAATGATGCCGCCATGAGCAACAATGGCAACATTCTCATCGCCTGAATCCAAAATATCCCATATGACACTTTGGGCTCTTTCCCACACATCGGCACCGTTTTCACCGTCAGGGGGATAGCGCAGATCCTGGTCCTGATTCCGTGTTTTTTCTAAAAAGTCGGGATAGGTTTTTTCAAAATAGGCCCACCCCAGCTGTTCACAGTCTCCCATATGAATTTCCCGGATCTCTTCCCGAACCTCCAGCTCCACGCCAAGATGCTTGTTGATGGTTTCTGCTGTCTGGACGGCACGAATCATGGGGCTGGAATAAATTTTATCAATGGCATTGCGCTGCTTAAGCCTCTTTCCCAGACGATCGGCCTGCATAAAGCCTTTTTCCGTCATTCTAACGGTTTCATGATTTTTATCGGCATCTTCTTTTTCTCCATGACGGATAAGGTAAATATTCATCAATGTCACATTCCTTTCCTGGCTACTAATGTGCAATCATAAAAGCCCCGCGCCTCCTGTCAAACCATGCCTTTTCGGCACTCTGAAAGGCTTTACAGGACTTCTCTTTATGTTAGCACTTTTGGGTTTGTCACGGCAAGGCTTTTCCTAACAGCTTTTTAATTAAATCTGCAAATCATAGGACCAGGACTTGCAAATCACAGGTAAAGCCAGTCGGTTAGCGTATCGGACCAGGCAACCCCAAGGGAAGCATTTCCAAAGGTTTCAGCATAGGTTTGGGCATAGGAGCCATGGAAAAACAAAAGGTTTTTCCCTACCCCGGGCTCGTCCTTTAAGCAAAGGACCTGTCCGGCGGTAATCCGCCCTTTTGCCCAGTCCCACTCCTGCTGCCCAAGATAAAAGGTCTCCAGATCCGCCCATCCTTTCAAATCCTTTGTTGTCTTTACATTAATGCCATTATGAGGGGAATTAAAAAGGTAGTAGGAATCCTTCTGAACCGCCACACAGCAGTTCTCCCCACAATCCAGAGAGCCCAGAACCGTATAGGCCTTAAGGTCCTCCGTTACGGAAAGGGTGGCTCCGTTTTGCTTGTATATGCAGTAAAAACGCCCCTTTACATCCTTATCCTCAAAGATGTAGGGATCGATCATACGCCCCATAGCCTCTTCGGGTACATCGCCCTTAACCCTTATCAGCTCCGGCTCACTCCAGGTTAAAAGATCCCGGCTGGAGGCTATGTACAGCCTGGCCGAAGCATCGCCTATAGTATCTCCCTGGTTGGGAAGGGGATAGGTTTGAAAGCACATGTAATAAAGTCCGTCCTTTTTAAAGATATTGCCCGGACTGGAGTAATTGCGCTTCAAGTCCTTAGGGGTGAGAATAGCAGGCTCCGTCCAGCTCACAAGATCCGTGGACCGGCTCAGCCCGATGTAGAGGTACATGTAACCGTCCTCCAGTTGGGCTATAGTGTGAAATAAATAAAAGGTGCCGCTCTCATAATAGCAGGCAGGATCCCTGTACGCCGTCTTTTCATCACCCTTTATGATTCTGCTGGTTTTCAATTCGTTCCACTTAATAGCCATTGGCTGTTCCTCCTGAATTAAAGCCCCATTTTTTAAGCTTCTAAAAGGGGCGTTTCATTTGATATTGTTTTCGAAATTGGGCAGGTGTCATTCCATAGTGCCTCCCGAAGACATGATAAAAATGGCTCAGGCTCTGAAAGCCGCAATCCATGCAAATCTCCAGAATATCCCCATCCGAGCTGGCCAGCCTGTTGGCAGCATAATTCATTCGAAGCTGGTTAATATATTCAATGGGTGTGAGACTAAAGTATTTGGCAAAGCTCCTGCTGATATGCTCCCTGCCCCTGCCGGAAAGCTGGGACATCATTTCGGTACCACGGCTGAAATATTTCTGATTCTGCATCCGCTCTTTGAGCTCGACAAGCCATAGGGGCGCTTCGGAGCTGCGGTTCTCCTCCCTGCTGTAAATAAAATGACGAATGAAAATATCTGAAATTAACGAACGCAGATTAAGCTTTAAAAGAATTTTATCATTCCAGTTAATCATGTTCAGGGCTTCAAGCTTCATTTTAAGAATGGTCCTGTCTGCGGCTGAGAGCATCACACAGGGTGGCTCCTCCCTATTGAGCAGACCCTCCACGGGAAATTCCCCGTCAAAATACCGCAATAAGGCTTCCACCGTTTTTCCTGAGAAGGTGAGGTTGATAAACTGGCAATCCCTCTCCTTCCCCTTTTCATAGCTGTGAACATCCCTGGGACGAATAAACACCAGGCTTCCCTCCGGCAGCTCCCGCACCCTTCCGTTGGCCCGGTGCAGCGTGCTCCCGCCTGTTATAAGAAAGATTTCATAAAAATCATGATCATGGGGAGGCGCCGCATTCTTAAGGGAGCCCACAAACTGATAGCAGCCGCCCACATCCGGATCCATGGTATCGCTTTCATAATATCTCAGCATAATCTGCCTTAAGAGCCTCCCTTCATGGAGGTGCGCTTTTTCGAGACCTCAACCGCCCCAATATCACAATATCACAAAAATTAAATCAAAACAAAACAAGATTCTGCCGCTTTCATCTGTTACATTCATAATGAAAAGAAAGGGGACTTCACCCCTCAGCAAAAAAAATCTCCTGCACTCCAAGCATCCTTAAACTGTGAAAGGACAGGAAACGTTATGAAGAAACAATGCCTCAATGGCTCCTGGAGCATGAAGCGTACAACTGAGCAAAGCTGGATACCTGCCGTGGTTCCCGGTTCAATGTACAATGATTTGCTCAACGCCGGTCTTATGGAGGATCCCTTCTACCGGGACAATGAAGAAAAAGCAATAGAGCTTTCCTCCTTCGATTATGAGTATATCCGGCAATTTACACCAGAACCGGCCCTGCTCCGGTGCGATCGGATTCTGCTTCGCTGCGAGGGCCTGGACACCCTGGCCCATATTACCCTCAATGGACAGAAGCTGGCCTCCACCGACAATATGCACCGGACCTACGAATTCAATGTAAAGGGCCTACTTAAGGAGGGAGAAAACACCCTTCATATCCTTTTTTCCTCGCCCACAGCCTATATTGAAAGAAAGAACCGTGAGGAATCTCTTTGGGGCCCCGACGATTCCATCAAGGGCTTCCCCCACCTTCGTAAAGCCCATTGTATGTTTGGCTGGGATTGGGGCCCCAAGCTTCCGGATATGGGCATCTGGCGTGATATCTGCCTTCTGGGTTATGAAACCGCCCGGCTGGAGGAGGTGTATGTAACCCAGCATCACACCCCCGGCAGTGTATCGCTTTCCTTCAGGCTCACTCACTCAAAAACCATAGGTGATACCCTTACTGCCCGCATCCTTGTAATCGGGCCGGAGGGTGAAGCCTATGAAACCTCACTCCCGCTTTCCGATAACACCGAGGTTGCTTCTGTCGTTATAGACAATCCCAGCCTATGGTGGCCTAACGGTTTTGGCAGCCAGCCCCTTTACTCTGCCCGCATTGAGCTTATTAATAACGGGGAGATTTCAGATTACAGGGAGATGAAGCTGGGGCTTCGCACCATCACGGTTAGAAGAGAGCCGGATGCCTGGGGTGAGTCCTTTGAGTTTGTGGTCAACGGCCTTTCCGTTTTTGCCATGGGAGCCGATTATATACCGGAGGACAATATTCTGGCCCGCTGCACGCCTTTAAAAACCGAAAGGCTTTTGAAGGACTGCGTTGCCGCCAATTTCAACTGTGTCCGGGTTTGGGGCGGCGGCCATTATCCCCCCGACTATTTTTATGACAAGTGTGATGAGCTGGGCCTTCTGGTGTGGCAGGATCATCTCTTCGCCTGCGGCGTGTACAGCATGACCGAAGCCTTTACTGAAAATATTACCCGGGAAATTGAGGACAATGTACGGCGTATCCGCCATCATGCCTCCCTTGCCCTGTGGTGCGGAAACAACGAAATGGAGGAGGGCTGGGTAAGCTGGGGCTTTCCCAAGCCCCCAAAGCTTCGCAGCGATTACATCAAGCAGTTTGAATTCATCATTCCAAGAATTATGAAGGAAACCGATCCCAATACCTTCTATTGGCCCTCCTCCCCTTCCTCCGGCGGAAATTTTGACAATCCCAACGATGAAAACCGGGGGGATGTCCACTATTGGCAGGTATGGCACGGGAACAAGCCCTTTACCGACTACCGCAGCTTCTTTTTCCGTTTTGTTTCCGAGTTTGGTTTCCAGTCCTTCCCAGGAATTGAAACCATTAAGAGCTTTACCCTTCCTGAGGATCGGAATATTTTCTCCCATGTTATGGAAAACCATCAGAAGAACGGCTCGGCCAACGGTAAAATTCTGTTTTATCTGGCTTCCACCTTTAAATACCCCAAGGATTTTGAAAGCCTCCTCTATGCCTCCCAGCTTCTCCAGGCCGAGGCCATGAAATACGGAGTGGAGCACTGGCGCCGCAACCGGGGTCGGTGCATGGGAGCCATTTACTGGCAGCTTAACGACTGCTGGCCTGTGGCATCCTGGGCAAGCATCGACTCCTTCGGACGCTGGAAGGCCCTTCACTATTTTGCAAAGCGCTTTTTTGCTCCCGTGCTGCTCTCAGCCTGCGAGGAGGGCACCAGGGTTTCCCTCCATGTTACCAATGAAACGCCAGGTGCTTTCAGTGGTGAAGTGTGCTGGAAGCTTTCCAAAACTACCGGTGAAACGGTGGCAGAAGGCTCCTCCCCTGTTTCGGCTGAAAAGCTCTCCGCCGTTAAAGCTCTGGAGCTGGATTTTGCGGCTACCCTTACGGACAAGGCGGCCCTCAGGGAGCATTATCTGAGCTTTGCCCTTAAAAAGGACGGCAGCGTCCTATCCGAGGGAACGGTGCTTTTTGTCCAGCCCAAGCACCTAACCCTTTCAAAGCCTGAGATAAAGGTGAGCCTTGAGGAAACGCAGGATACGCTTATTCTGAGGCTTAGCACCGATGTTTTTGCCAAGTACCTGGAGTTGGAGACGGGCGCCTGGAAGGTGGTCTTCAGCGACAATTTCTTTGACCTTCTTCCCGGCGGCGAAAGGGTTATCACTGTTTCAAAAGCCGAAGCACCCGAGGGCTTTAATCTTGCGAGCCTTCAGGAATCCCTCCAAATACGGAGCCAGTGGGACATGGCCTGACGTTTCAGGCGCTGAGGGTATACGTTTTATGCCTTATACACCAAAGGCAAAATTTAGTTTTATAACACCTCGCGGGGAGAGCGTATGCTCTCCCCAATTTCATTGGCAGCCATTTGCGGCTCCTCACTTTTCTATCCTTCCCTCCATGCTGCATTTTTGCCGGTACTCGCCGGGGGTGCTGCCTATCGAGGCTTTAAAGGCCCGGATAAAGGACTGAAGGGACACATACCCCACCCTCTCTGCTATGTCGCTGACCTTAAGTGAGGTTGTGGAAAGA
>JAEXPO010000123.1 GCA_023446675.1 Bacillota bacterium
GGCATATACCCAGCATATACCTGGCATATACCTAGGACAGCTCTCCCAGCTTTTGCGCTATAAGAGCCCTTGCGCCATATAAAATGGCGTCGTCCTTTAAAAGGGAGGGCCGTATAACGGCATTGGAAAGCATCGCCGGCCATGCAAACCGGTCAATATATTTCCCGACCAGAGCCATTACCTCGTCCTCCAATGCCTCCACGACGCCGCCGCCAAGAACAACCACCTGGGGATTGAGTATATTGATAAGGTTTCCCGTGCCGGCCGCCAAATAGTACATGGCCCTGTCCAAAGCCTCCAGCGCCAGCTTGTCTTTAACTGCCACCGCTTTTTTAAGAACACTGCTTTTTATAACCCCATCCTTCTCGTTATAGGTTTCAGCGAGCACGGAGGGGACCTTCCTGGCAAGCCCCGCCTGAATTTCCTTGGTAAGGGCTATTTTACTTGCGTAAGCCTCCAGACACCCTCTCTGGCCGCAGTTGCACAAAGGGCCGTCAGGATTTAAGGTCATATGCCCCACCTCCGCTCCTGCAAACAGGGAACCGGTAAAGAGCTTATCATCAATGACGATGCCGCCTCCCAGGCCTGTACCCACAAAAAGTCCCAGAACATGGGAAAACCCTTTTGCCGCACCGTATTTCCATTCTCCCAGCGTACCGACATTAACATCATTCCCCACAATAAAGGGGATACCGAAGGCAGCGGAAATGTTAAAGCCCAGCTGATGCTCCCGCCATGGCAGGTTGGGAGCATAAAGGACAACTCCCCGATCTGTGTCTATCACCCCGGGAGCTCCGGCCCCTATGGCCTTAACCTCCTCCCTTGACACTCCGGAGGTTTCAAAAAGCTCTTCAATAACGCTTTTTATCCGCTCATCAACGGCTTCCACACCTGCCTCGGGTTTTGTTTTCTTCTTAACCCGACAGACGATATTATTATTTTCATCCATTAACGCACCCAGAATTTTGCTTCCGCCGATGTCCATACAAATTGTATATTTACTCATGTGTTACCCTCCTGGTTCCATACTTCTTTAAGTAATAGGCCTGAAACTCTCATAAAGTCGAAGATCCGAAGATCCAAGAATAACTCTTTATTCCCTACTGATTCCTATTTTCCTGTTTTCCTGTTTTCCTGTTTCCTGTTTGATCTGATTTTGTACCCGCTGCGGTGGCTTGAGGTTTAACCAAGGCTACTTAACCGCTGTCCGTTCCCGAATAACAAACGCCACCGGTATTTTTCTCTCCCGGCCGGCCGACGGGCTGTTGACAATGTCGCCCTCCACAATCATTTCACTGGATGCCCCGCCGTCCAGGAGAGCGGCATCCGTAAAGCCCAGGGCTAAAAGCTTTTCTCCAAGCTCCCTGCCGGTTAGCCCATTGCTCAGGCCCTCCTGACGGCCATCCACAACAAAAAAGGCTAAAAGGCCGTCCTCCAGAATGCCCACAGCTGTACGGGGCGCACGGGATTCCATTGTTCCTACCCAGGGGTCGGAAGCCCCAATAACAAGCTTTTTATCTCTTATAATCCAGCTGCCCAATTCATAAGCGCTTTCAAAGCTTTCCTGTGACGGTGAAAGGGTTTTTCCTGAAGCCTGCACTTCCCATTTTATATCAATGGAGGCTCCTCTCTCAACTATGTCCTGTAAAGTTTTTTCAAAAGTCTTTCCTATGGCTGTTACCAAAAAACCATTCTCCGGTATGGCCACTGACTCCATAGAGATTAATAAATCCTTAACAAGGCCGTTTTCAGAAATCACAGCAAGCTGGCGCCGGTCTACACGGTTACGGCTTCCGTAGTCGGGTGTAAAGACATAAATTCCTTCGCCCTCAGGATATTTGTTATAAGAAACCACCTCTAGGGTCTCATTGCCGATAAGAAGCTGCATGGTGGAGGTATAATCCGACAGCAAGGCTCCCTCGCCGCTTATGGTCAACAGGGGAAACCTTCCGCCGGAAAAGCTTTTCAGCCGTCCGTCGGAGTATAAAAGGCCGCCTAACAGGCCGTTAACATAAGAAAAGCCGCCGTTTACCGAGGCCATTGCCTCGTATTTTTCAGTGATGACGCTTAGGGTTTCGTAGCCGAAAAGTGTGGCAAAGGCTGTCACAGGCTTTATTTCAATGAGTGGGTTTGTTGAATCCAGTTTGAGCAGATGATAGGAAAGCTTTCCGGAAGGTGTTTCTTCAAGCTGGGCTTCATAGGTAAAAGGCGGTGAAGGTGTTTGAGAAGCAGGAGGCGGCGTTACCGGATTTGGCGTACACGAAAGCGAAGGCCCTGCTGCAGGTTCCTTATCGGTAACCGCTGCGGGGCCTGTAATCCATAATAGTATGAGTGCTGCCAAACCCATCAGGAGTATAGGGAAAAGCCTATTCTTCAACCTTCTCGCCAACCTTATAGGTTCTGTCCATTTGAGCGCTTAGCTGCTTATAAAGCATATCACCAACGCCAATACCGCGCTCGCTCCCTTTTTTCATCAGCTCTTCATCCAGCATATCCTGAAAAATCGAACGGGCTGTACTGGTCTCAATGAAGCCGCCGGTGGGGATTGTGGCTTTCATTTGCTTATAAAGCATGGATAGCATGACGCTTTCCAGCTCGGTGCACACTGCTTTGAGCTCCTCTTTGTCGCCCTCGCTAAAAGCCTTCTGGAGAGCCGACTCAAATTCACTCTCATTGGCGGAAGCGGCAGATCTTGCCGTATCCAAAACAGCGGATGCGTTATATTGTCCCAATGCACCTATATTCATTCAGTTACCTCCTACCTTCGCATATTGTTAGCGGTCTGAAGCATCTCATCGGAGGTGGAAATGGCCTTGGAATTGAGCTCATATGCGCGCTGAGCTACAATGAGCTTTACCATTTCCTCAACAACCTGCACATTGGAGGCTTCTAAAAAGGAGGTCCGAATCTTGCTCTGGTTTGTCATTTCCGTATCCATAATGGCCTCGCCGGAAGCGGAGGTTACGGAGTAGAGATTGCCGCCTGCGGCTTCAAGCCCCTGATTATTCTGGAACTGAAACAGCCCGATGTATTGCCCTGTGGGAATGCTTTCCCCGGTTTCCGGGTCCGTTACCACGATTTCACCGGATTCGCCCACCTCAAGGTTTTCCAGGGAATAGTCAAGATAGATTTCCATGCCGTCGGAATCGAGAACAGGATAACCCTTTGAGTTGGTTAAAATAATACTGCCCTCATACATGGCCTGCTTAAAGCTGCCATCCCTGGTATAGTAGGTGTTCCCGTCGGGACCGCGGACCGCAAAGAAGGCGGAGCCCTCAATGGCCATATCCAGCTTGTTGCTGGTTTGCTGCAGGTTGCCGGAGGTAAAATCCTTCACATTGGCCCGGGCCACAACCCCGTGACCCACCTGCAGATTGACGGGGCGCTGGGTCTCCTCCCCCGAATAAGCCTTTTGCATGGTTACATATAAAAGATCCTCGAACTCGGCCTTTTCCTTTTTATAGGCCGTGGTGGAAACATTGGCCAGATTGTTGGAAATAGTGTCAATGTTGAACTGCATGGCCTTCATGCCGGATGCAGCTGTCCACAGGGAACGCATCATAATCTTTCATCTCCCGAATTGTATATACGTTAAGCATTTATAACTCAGTAATAATAACCCCTTTATCAGCCTGTCCGGCCTACCTCATTGACTGCCTTTTCCAGCGTCGAATCCTGGTACTGGATAAGCTTCTGGCTTGTTTCATAGGCTCTGAGAACATTAATCATTTCAACCATTTCCTTAACGGAATCCACATTGGAGCCCTCAAGAAAGCCTTGCTGAAGGGAGCCTTCAAATTCTCCCGTCTGGCTTTCCCCGGTAACGGTAAAAAGATTGTAGCCGTAGTTTCTCAAAGTCTCGGGGTTTGTAAATTTTGTAATCTTAAGAGTATCAACCAGAGTATCGTTTTGAAGAATACGACCGTCCGATGTGATAGTAAACTCGGATCCGTTAAGATAAATGGCACCGTTTTGTCCTACAACGGGGTCGCCGTCCCTTGTTACCAGCATGCCGTTGGCATCAAGCTTAAAGGAACCGTCACGGGTGTAATACTCCCGAAGCTCTCCATCCTCACCCAATACGGCAACCGAGAAAAAGGCTGAATTGTCACCGGTGATGGCAACATCCGTAGTGGCCGCGGTGCTTTCCAGCGTTCCCTGGGTAAAATCCTTATGAACCTCCGCTATGTCATTGAACAAGGACATGGTGCCGATGGTACTGCTTCGGTTCCCAAAGGAGCTTCCCGTATCGTCAAACAGCCTTTTTGCCAAAACCTCCGAAAATTCTTCAAAGACAATAGTGTCCTTTTTAAAACCATTGGTACTGGCATTGGCTATATTGTTAGAGATGGTATCCATTTTACGATTCAAGGTAAGCATTCCATATCCGGAGGTATAAAGTCCTCTAATCATGTCAAAACCCCTTCGGTCCAGCTATTGGATTTGTTTATGCCCTTAATCCGTTATGCCTTTCATGTTCTGTTCCGGGCATTGCCGTTAAGCTTAGTTGCTTTGATGGATATATCGGAATTTTTTAACTTCCCCATAACCTTATTTTTTTTTCGCCGGTAAAGGAATATAAGAACAAGGGCAAGAAGGGCTCCGGCTGCGTCAATGAGAACATCCGTAGCCTTGCTTTCCCTGCCGGGAACAAAATATTGGAGGGTTTCATCCATGGAAGCCACAAGGACGGTGAGCACAAGTGCGGTTAAATAGCGCAAGGGTCCGCCGTTAAGGGCTTTAATGGATTTAACAAAGCCCTGGGCACGGAACAGAAGGCCGCAAAGCACGGCGTATTCCGTAAAATGGGCGCCCTTTCTCAAAAGAGTATGAAGCACGGACCAGAGCTTTTTATTGTCCAAAAGCTGAGGCGCGTCAAAAAGAACGGCTAACCGGCCAAGTATTTTAGCAACAATGGTTTTGGAAAGCCCCGTGGATTCGGGCCCATCCTGGAGGGTGAAGGAAATCATAAGGCAAAGGAAAAGAGCAGGAAGTAAAAGCCACAGAAGGTTTCTGTAGCGCCAATACCATTTTTTAACAGGATTTTCTTTATTGAAGGATTCGTTTTGGGATTTTTGTTTATTCATCATTCAGCCTTTACTGCGTTTCAGGCTTTGTACGGCCTTTTTAACTGATTTTACAGCAAAGCCTCCAATTAAGTAAAGCTCCCCTTTTTTATTTCCATATATTATCATGCTATCTTTGTAAACGCTGATATAATCCGGTAAATTAAATTAAAAAAATGAATTTTTTGATGAAACAGAAAGGATTATGTTGAACAGTGTCGAAATTCTTATAGAATAAGAGCATAAACTTAATTTCCGTTTCATTCCTGTCATTTGGGGCGGCCGGATTTACTACAAGCTTAAGCGGAGTTGAACAATGTTAATTACAGTTGAGAGAGTACTTATTTTTCTTATACTTATTTTAGTCATGCTGCTGGTAAGTTTTACTGTTTCTCTTTTCTTTTTCCGAAGGATCAATAACACCATGCGCCGGCAGGTTCGGAATCTTCATGCTCGTCTGGATTTATTGGAATCCGTTTATAAGGCCATGTCTACATCCTTAAGCGAAAAAGGCTCCAAAAACAAGACTGCTGCCAATGCCGGCGAGGAGGATCCCACACCCATCCTCTACGCACTTCAAAATACTCTGGGTGAAATGGGCCGGGATTTGCTTACTCTCAACAACCGACTTATATCCCTTGAGCAGTTTCTTCCCGCGCCCAAAGAGAAGTCGGCTCTGATTGAAGCCAACAGTCCCCTTGGCGAAGAAGAAATCGATGACCCTTCCATTGCATCGGTTCCCCTAACTCTGGAGGATCTTTATAATGAGCTCAGGCTTTGTAATAATGAGGACGACTTCATAACCAAGGTAAAGTCCGTACGTTTGGGCCTTAAATACCATCCCGAAATGGATGCCGACTCGGTGTACGATTTTTTTATGGTAACGGATCTCAACGGCCTGTTCTGGCTTGTACTTGACGGAAACGAGACAGGATCGGTTTTTCCCGTATTTGACGCCTCGGTAAAGGGCAAGTACCGCTCCATTTATTCCAGAGTTTATGAAATTATTGAAGTAAAAAATCCTAGCAGGGACTTTGCTGTTGAAAAGGCCGCCAAAATAAAGAAAACCGGCCCCAACCGGTTTGAGCTATCCGAAAAGGGCCGTATTTCATTGATATGATCCTATCTTCACACTATCAATTGTGTTAAAGTTATTTTGATACATTACTATAATAAGAAAATTATCACTTTATAGATTAAAGCTTTAAAGATTACGACTAAAAATGGTGAAAATTAAGGAATAGGAATAAATCCATGAGCATTCTCTCGCAAGAGCCTATTGAAGGCTTTACTGTATCGGAAACCGAGCTTTATGCCATTCTGGAACCTGAGGGCTCTTTTTCTTTAGAGTGGCAAAAGGTATATATAAAGCCTCAGGATGCGGAGAAGCAGCATACACTTTATGAAATCTACAAACAAGACCCTTGGGAAGCAGTACTATATCTGGGTATGCATTACCACCCTTCAAGCCTGCCTGACTCCCTTGTTTTTCTATATCGCCTGTCCTCCTGCTTCATACAAAGCCTCCTGCAAAATCCGGATCTCGAAAGCTTTCGCGACAAGGCCCAGGCAGTAATTGAAACGGAGCAGCTTGAGGAGCTTATCAGCGAATCGCCTTACATTCAGGGAATGGAGCTGCTTAACGGCCCCTGGCTGGAAAAGGCCCTGAAGGAGATAAACTCAGCCTATTCCCGCTTAATCACCGTATACCGGGGGACTGTGGCGGAGTTCTTTCGTTCCGTCAATCCCACCTTTCATCTGTCCGGCAGAATCTATTTTCATCTGGTTGAAAGCAAGGAAGAGGGCTTCCCTTTTGCTTTCATGTCCACCTACAGCGCGGAAGCCTCACCTGACGGGAAGGGGCAGCATTTGCCTCTCAAAAATGCGCTTGTACAATACGGCGACAATAGCCAAAAGCTTTTGGAGCTTCTGTCAACTGTGTATAAGGCGGCTGAGGAAAGCTCCTTTATAAAAGAACTGCTGGACTCCGGCGATATGTTTTATCCAATCGCGCTTTCCCCACAGGAAGCTTACACCTTCTTAAAGGAAATTCCTCTCTACGAGCAAGCCGGTATTATTTGCAGAATCCCGGACTGGTGGCGAAAAAAAAGCACTTCTCCCCGGATACAAATTAAGGTCGGCTCCAAAACGCCCTCTTATTTGGGTGCTAGCGCACTGCTTAATTATGACATAGCGTTGTCTTTAGGCGGTATTTCCCTCACCTACGAGGAAATGAAAAAAATCTCAGAGGAATCCTCAGGCCTCGTTTACCTAAAGGGAAAGTGGGTTGAGGCGGATCCTCAGAAGCTGCGTGAAACACTTGAGGTATTTAAAAAGGCGCTGCAACAGACCCGTGATGGCTTGCTTTCACTAACGGACGCTATTAGGCTCCAGTTTGCCTCGGATTCCTTATTGAAGCTTCCTGAAGCTCAGGACAACATAACGGTAGCTCACGGACTATGGCTCGAGGACATGCTGGAAAAGCTCCGGAACCCCGAAAAAATAGAAGCCCCCCAATTGGAAACAGATTTCAAAGCAGATCTCCGGGAATATCAAAAAAGAGGCTTGAGCTGGCTTGCAATGATGAAAACCCTTGGACTTGGAGCTTGTCTGGCAGATGATATGGGCCTGGGAAAAACCCTTCAGGTATTAGCGCTGCTTCATGTTACAATGAAGCAGCGTCCTGAAAAGGTTCTGATTATCGTACCCGCCTCTCTCATAGGCAATTGGACCGGGGAAATTAGCCGCTTTGCACCCAATCTGCCTTTTAAGGTTCTGCATTCAAAGGAAGCGGCTGACTTTAACAGCGCCTCTACGGGAGAAGGAATTTATATTACGACCTACGGCATGGCAGTGAGGCTTAAGG
>JAEXPO010000133.1 GCA_023446675.1 Bacillota bacterium
CACTCCGGCCTGCCAGTTCCCGTATATGCCCTCGGAGTAGGACAGGAGCTTTTCAGCGGCTTCTATGACAACACCGACGTTTACAAGAAGATGGCTGAAATATTGGGTATCAACTAACTTGAAACTAAACCAACTAGTTAACGCAGCAAACATAGCAGCAGAACATAGCAGCGGACACGGAAGAATATCCGGCACTCTATGAAGCCAAACGCAGCAGTAATCACACTAAAAAACACGGCATAACCGAAACGGCGAGTTAATGGACTCGCCGTTTCGGCGTAGTCCGAAAAAGTCCATTCTATATTTAAACCCATTATTTAATGCCCATTCTTCCTTAAACACAGATAAACGATAAAAAGAAAACGGGAGTGAAATGTTGATGAAATGGTTGAACAGACTCAATATCAAGAAGGGGGAGGCTGTCTTTTCCGCAGTGGCACTGGTTCTTATTGTTGTGCTTCTATTTGTGGATACAGGCTTTGAGACCAATGCCTATCCCAACAGTGCCAGGGTAAAGGTTGAAATTACAGAGGTAGACAATACCGGCGTTTACAGAGCAGGCGGAATGATTCTTCAGGGAAGCCAGATATGCAAGGTTAAGGTACTCAACGGAGAATATCAGGGAGGTATTTATTCGGCGGAGAACTTTTTTATGGGTAAGCTGGAAATGGACAAGGTGTTTGAACCCGGAGATCAGGCTCTTGCCGTCATCGATTACAATGAGGCGGATATTACTTATGTTACGCTGGTAGACCATTACAGACTTAATTTAGAGCTTATGCTTTTCCTGGGTTTTTTGCTTTTGCTGGTGCTTTTCGCAGGGGGTACAGGTATAAAAGCCTTTATTACCTTTATTTTTTCAATATTAATGATTTGGAAGGTACTGGTTCCCTTATTCCTTAAGGGAGTATCTCCCGTACCCGTTTCCCTTGTTGTGGTCTCACTCATGACCTTTATGACCATTACTTTGGTGGCAGGCTGGAACAGAAAATCCCTGGTAGCTGTTTTAGGCTCCCTGGCAGGCTCCCTTCTCACCTGTGCTTTGGCTGTCATTTTCGGCAAAGCCTTTAAAATTCACGGAGCGATTTTGCCTTATTCGGAAAGCCTCCTGTATTCCGGTTACGGCCACATCAACCTGACGGAAATTTTTATTGCCGGAATATTCATTGCCTCGGCAGGGGCCCTTATGGATCTTTCCATGGATATTGCCGCAGCCATACATGAGCTGGTGGAAAAAAAGCCCGGCATCAGCCGCAAGGAAGCCATTCTGTCAGGCTTCAGCATTGGCCGGGCGGTGGTGGGAACCATGACAACCACCCTGCTGCTTGCTTATTCAGGAGGATATATGTCCCTGCTTATGGTATTTATGGCTCAGGGTACACCCCTTATGAATATTCTGAACCTTAAATATGTATCGGCAGAAATTCTTCACACTCTGGTAGGTAGTGTCGGCCTTGTCACCGTTGCTCCCTTTACGGCCATTCTGGCAGGCTGGCTGCTTACGGGGCGTGTCTCGGCAGAGGCGCCGGACGCCGGTACTAACCTAAATTTAACAAAAGCAGGCCAAGCTCCTAACACCTCTCCGGTAGAATTATCCATAGAAGCTTCAAGAGAGGGATGACTTTTTCCCTTAAAGAAACTTTCAGTAAAATTCAAAGCCAACAGGAGGGGATATCTTTGAAGAAAGTAAAATTTCTCAGCATTCTTTTGGCGTTTTCCCTGACTCTTCAGCCAGGCGGAATCGTCCAGGCCCAAACCGATCCTATCCCGCTAACCGGTGATACCGGACTTCTTACAAGAGCCGCCCACTACTCCACGGGTCTTGGAAGCGACGAAGACGGCGGCGTAGCGGAAATCGTCAAGTTCAACAGTGACAATCAGAAGCTGTATATCGTAAGCGGAAAAAGCGGCACGCTGCGTATTGTACCCACCGGTGAGCTTTCCGGCGCGAATGGGGATATCGCTTTAAGCGAAGAAAAGAGCGTGGATATTAAAACCCTGGTTGAAACCCGGATTACAGGCTTCAGCTATGGGGATATTTCCAGCGTGGCGGTAAATACACAGCGGGGGGTTATAGGTGTTGCCGTTCAGTCCTCCGATTATGCCGCCGATGGCAGAATCGTTCTGCTAGACTATAACGGAGGCTATATCACAAGCGTTGCATCCGGTGTCCAGCCGGATATGATTACCTTTACCCCGGACGGTGTTTATGCCCTGACAGCCGATGAAGGCGAGCCCCGGGAGGGCTATGGCGAGGGTGCCACCGATCCCAAGGGTACCGTCACCATTCTGAATCTTGACACCAATACCGCAGCAAAGGCCGACTTTACCGCCTTTGATTCTCCTTCGGAAAGAGCGGACCTTATTGCCAATAAGGTCCTTCTTAAGAAGAACACGGCACCCTCGGTGGACCTGGAGCCCGAGTATATCACCGTTTCCTCCGACAGCACCACCGCTTATATAACGCTCCAGGAGGCCAACGCCATAGCAACGGTTTCAATTTCAGAGGGAAAGATTACGCATATAAATGGCCTGGGCTTTAAGGATCACAGCCTTTCTGAAAACGCGCTGGATGTGGTGGCTGAGGACAAGTCCATCTGTATCCAGCCCCAGCCCAACCTCTACGGTATCTATATGCCTGACGGAGTTACAAGCTTTGAGCAAGAGGGCACGACCTATCTTTTAACCGCCAATGAAGGCGATTCAAGGGATTGGCCCGGTTATAGCAATGAAATCACCACCAGCGTTCCCTTTACCCTTAATACCGGGACGCCTGAGGCTCCCCAGACCACTGTGGTTACCTCGGAAGTGATTTATCTGGATACTTCCGATTATGACGGCCTGTTTGACGCCAACAGCTCCTACCTTTTTGGCGGAAGATCCTTTTCCATCTGGAAGGTCGAAGCCAACGGCTCTCTCAGTCAGGCTTATGACAGCGGAAGCCTCATTGAAACAAAAACGGCCCAGCTCTATCCCCAGTATTTCAACGCTTCCAACAGCAATATCAAGCTGGACAGCCGAAGCGGAAAAAAAGGACCTGAGCCGGAGGACATTACCCTGGGTCAGGTAAATGGAAAAACCTATGCCTTTGTAGGGCTTGAGCGCATCGGAGGCGTTATGGCCTTTGATGTCACCAACCCTGCCCAGGTGCTTTACAAGGACTATCTCAACACCCGTGATTTTAGCTCCAAAATAGCCGGAGATGTTGCCCCTGAGGGCATTGCCTTCATTGACGCCTCCGACAGCCCCAACAGCTATCCCATGCTGGCTGCGGCCTATGAGGTAAGCGGAACCGTTTCCCTTTTCAAGGTTAACGAAGGCTACACCCCTACGGTTAATATCTTCCACACCAATGACGTCCATGGCTCCTTTGTATCCTCAGCCACGGTAATCGGCGCCGATAAGGCTGCCGCGGTGAAGCAGAGTCTTGCGGGAGCCCTTCTGGTGGATGCGGGCGACGCTACCCAGGGCAGCTCCTTTGCCTCTCTTTCCCAGGGAGCCAGTGTCATATCGCTTATGAACGCGGCAGGCTACAATGCCATGGCCGCGGGAAACCACGAATTTGACTATGGTCAGGACATACTTCTTAAAAATGCTAATGCATCCTTTTTCCCCATTCTTTCGGCCAATACCGTAAAAGACGGGAAACCCTTTTTGGAAGGCACAACCTATCAAGACGGCGCTTTAATTAACAACGGAGCCCGGTTTATTGAAACGGTTAACGGCATTAAGGTGGGCTTCTTTGGCATAACCACACCTGAAACCGCAACCAAATCCAATCCTGCGGGACTTACAGGCATTACCTTCGCAGACCCAACCGAAACCTCCAAGGCTCAGATTGCAGCCCTTAAGGAAGAAGGCGCCCAGGTTATTATCGGGCTTATGCACCTTGGGATAGACGCCTCTACCCAGGACGGCTGGAAGAGCACCGACGTTGCCAGGGCCCTTGAAGGAGAAGGGGTGGATGCCATTATTGACGGGCACAGCCATTCCCTTTACCCTGCCAAAGCAACCGGAGATATTCTTATCCAGCAAACCGAAACCGCGGGTAAATATATCGGCAGAATTAAAATTACCCTTTCCGAGGACGGAGCCCAGGTGGAATCCGTTTCCGGCAAGCTGCTCTCAGCCGCTTTTGTAACAAGGAACTACACACCTGATACTTCGGTAACGGAGCTTGCCAACGAAATTACCGAAGCCAATAAGGAGCTTTTGGCACCTGTAGTGGGCAAAACCCTCACAACCCTTTGGGGCGGCACCATAAACAGTGTAAACGAAGCCCGCCTTTATGAGACCAATATGGGTTCTCTGGTAGCCGATTCCATGGCCTGGCAGGCATCCCTCCAGCTTCAGGGCACCGATTCGGAAAATCTACCGGTTGTGGCTCTCCAAAACGGCGGCGGCGTCCGGGCAACCGTTAAAGCAGGCGACATAACCCGGGGTGATACCATCAATGTACTTCCCTTCGGCAATATCCTTTCCTTCAAGGAGATTACTCCGGATATTCTTTATGAAGCCCTTGAAAACGGAGTCAGCCGGGTTACCGCCCAGGATCCCCAAAGCGGTAAAATAACCGGTATTGACGGCCGCTTCCCCCAGATTTCGGGTATGCGGTTCGAGTACAATCCCGCTCTTCCTTCAGGCTCCAGAGTCACGGCCATCTATCTGGACGGAAGCACAACGCCTCTTTCAAGGACTGATTCCACCACCCCCATTGTCCTTGCCTCCAATGATTTTGAAATTGCAGGCGGCGATGGCTATACCATGCTTAAGGACCTCAAGCACCTGGGCGAGGGCGGATCCCTGGACATCGTTTTTGCCGATTATATCAGCAAGCTTACCTCCGAAAACGGCGGCGAGTTCTATCAGCCTCCTTCAACCGGCAGAATTAAAACCGTAGGCGTATACACCCCTAAAGCCTATGATGCCGCCATTCCGGTTAAGGACGCCAACCAGGCTCTTGTCACAAACACCACTGTTACCTACAGGGTGGATAACGGAACAGCCGTCACCACTGCCACCGATGCCTTTGGCCTTTTAAACCTGGCCGGACTTTCCGACGGGCCTCACGGTGTAATCATTGAGGGTTACGGCGAGAATCTGGTAAATAATTACAGCGGCGTCTATTATAAAGGACCCTCCTCGGTTCCTGATCCGGGCGACGACGAGGAAGAGGAAGAGCCCGGTACCCCAAGCACACCCTCTACCTCCTCCGGCACCTCCTCCAATACGGGTGTAACCACTCGTACCGGAGCCGATGGCAGCCTCATCGCTTCTATAAAGGCCACAGTCACAGAAAAGGCAGGCACGGCAGAGGTTCAGCTTACCGTTGCACAAATTGCTTCAGCACTGGCTTCTTTGAAAGCGGGCTCCGGTTCACAGCGTTTTGTGGAAATACAGGTTTCTGTTACTTCAGCCTCAAGCCTTAAGGCCACGCTTCCCTCCGGTGCATTAAAAACCCTTTCTGAAGGTGGCATTCAGGGCATGGTTTTCAATACCTCCTTGGCTTCAATCAGCTTTGACGGGGATGCCCTAAAGAGTCTTGCGGAAAAGACGGCTGCACAAGCCCTCACACTTTCCGCGGCACTACTCCAAAAGAGCACTGACAAAAACATATCCGGGCTTCTCCAGTCAGGCTGCCCGGTGTACAGCTTTGAGCTTACCACCTCAGCGTCTGCTATCACGGCCTTCGGAGGGGGATCCGCAACGCTAGCCCTTCCCTACACCGCTGCCGATGCCCAGCAAAACGGCAGTCCCATCGTATTTTATATTGACGGCTGGGGACGTCTTGTAAGGCAGACCGGCAGCTATAACGCAGCCTCGGGCAATGTGACCTTTACCACGGATCACTTCTCCCTTTATACCCTTAAGGGCGCTCATTCTGTTATCTCCTTCAATGATGTGGACCGGAGCGGCTGGAGCTATGACGCCATCTATTACCTTACGGACAACGGCTTGATTTCCGGCAC